>JBCCFD010000324.1:0-9524 GCA_039029915.1 Chloroflexota bacterium | reverse complement strand
ATCGCGGCCCACCGATTCTGTAGATTCGCCTTTAATCAAAACACGGGCCATAAAGTCAGCAATCGTTTCCATATCTGATTCATTTAGACCCAAACGCGTCACCTCAATCGTCCCAATTCGCAAACCGCTGGGGCGATCCCAATCCTCAGGACCATCGCCGGGAATAAGATTTTTGTTGGTGACGATATTGGCTTCTGCCAGCCTGTGGGCCACATCTAAGCCACCGCCAAATTGCTTCACGTCTGCGATCACCTGATGGGTTTCACTGTAACCCCTCTCAGCACCCAGCATCCGAATGCCTCGGTCAGCTAAGGCTTTTCCTAATGCTTTTGAGTTCTTCACAATTTGAGCCATGTACTTGTTGCCATACTCAATCATTTCGGCGGCCGCAACGGCTAAGGCCGCCACGCTATTGACTTGATGAGTCGCTACCAAAACAGGAAATACGGCCGTTGTTAATGGCTCTGTTAAATTAGGGTCATTCCACATCAGCATGCCACTTTGAGGGCCGCTAAACGTTTTTCCAGCTGAGCCGGTGAGAACAACCGCGCCCTCGTTCAAAGGGTCTTGAAATTGACCACCCGCGATCAATCCAGCTTGGTGTGCTCCATCAAAAATAAATTTGCCACCCCACTCTGCCACTATTTGGCCCATTTCCTTAACCGGTAGCGGAAACAGCGTCATCGACATGCCCATCACAACCAATTTTGGCCTGACCTGCCGCGCTACCTTAGCAAACTGGGCTACATCTACTTCCAGCGTTTCTGGGTTGTAGGGAATATCCACAATATTTAAGCCGCGAAATCCAGCTGGCCCATCATCTCGATTGCTAGAATGACCGCCGAATGGTTGCGACGCCGTCATCACGGTATCACCTGGCTTTGTAAAGGCATGGTAAACTGATAAATTACCCAGCATGCTCCCCATAAGGCGATGATCAGCGTAGTTACAGCGAAAAGCAAGCTTCAATAGTTCAACACACAGCGCTTCAACTTCATCAATATGCTGGGTGCCCGCAAACCACCGATTAACTCGTCCAATATGACCCTCGGCTGCTCGGGTGCCGATCTCAGATGACAACAAAGTCCGCACCGTAGGGCTAGTAGGAGCTTCAGGAGCCAGTAAATTAAGGCATCGTTTGCCACGCCACTCTTCATTTCGCTGTACCGCTTTGACAACTTCGTCTGCCCATGCCTTGGGTGATTCCGTTTCGCTCATTAACGCTCGTGTTCGGGATAACACATCGTGATCATGGACTTCAAATTGATTCATTTGGCTTTTTCTCCTGAGGTTTTATTTTCAGATTCGTTAAGGAATGCCACCAGTTTTTTTGAGGCTGCTTCCAGGTGGGTTTGGAGGATAGATACGGCCGTTTCCACCTCTCCCTGTCGGCAGGCATCTAAAATTTGACGGTGCTCTAATTGAGATTGAGCTTGATAGTTCAATCCGGCTAAGTAAAGAACCAAATAGCGGGACACGTTGGTATGCAGTGATTCAACCGTTTCAATTAAACGAGGCATTTTGGCGGGGGCATACAATATGGCGTGGAATGTCCAGTTTAGGCGGCCCCAATCCGATACAGTTTGCGTACTATCGATTTGTTGAATAATCGTTTCAGCTTTGGCAAGGTCAGCAATGGTCAAATGGGGAATGGCTCTCTGTAAGGCGATGGTTTCTAGGGCGCTGCGAATCGTGTAAATCTCATCAACCTCATCCGCAGAAAGTGAAGAAACGGCCGCCCCCTTATTTTGAACAAATGAGACCAGGCCTTCACTTTTTAGTTGAACCAGTGCTTCTCGAACCGGAATTTTGCTAACGCTAAATCGAGATGCAATTTCATCTTGCCGAAGGGGCTCTCCCCCTTTCCGTTTGCCCTGTAAAATCTCATTGCGGATTGATTCAGCGATAAATTCGGCCGTGATCACCGTTTTTTGCATGTGTTGACTTCCTAAGTGAAACGAAGTTCCTGCATTGAATAAAACGACGGCTACAAACTTCGTTTCCTCGGGGTTCCGAAGCGTTAATCTAACTAGGCTTTCATTTAATAAACTTCGGAACGATTAAAGAGGAATTTTGTATACGAATATTGAAATATTCTAAGATCGTATACGATTTTAATCAAGCGTTGTTTTGGACATTGATTGCAACTGTTCTAAACTTCCGAATCTAAGATAAATACTTCGTTACACAATAAATTTTAGAATTTCCCAAAAAAGAAGTATTTAAAAACTTTGGTCACAAAATGATATAAGCACCATCAGGCAGGAGGAAGAGATGTCACAAAAACTGGTACGCTTGAACTCAAATGAGAATCTATTGGGGCCTTCCCCAATGGCGCTTGAAACCATGCAGCAGCTCGCAACGACGCTAAACACCTACTCAACGGTTGAGGACACGGAGCTTGCGGAAAAGTTAGCGGCTCAGATCGGTGGTGGGCTAAGTCGTGACCACTTTCTCATTGGAAATGGGTCCGCCGATGTCATCCGCATGATTGTGCAAACCTACGTGCTGCCCGATGATGAGGTGCTGTTTCCGTTACCCACCTTTGCAATCTACAAACGACTAACCAATGTGCACCATGGCGTAATAGTCAACGTTCCGCTTAAAGATCACCACATTGATTTAGCTGCTTTAAGAGAGGCAGTTACCGAGAAAACAAAAATCATCTTTCTTTGCAACCCAAATAACCCAACCGGGAAAATTATTAAGCATGATGCGCTAGAGCAGTTTTTAGTAACGTTACCTGACCACGTGCTGGTTGTTATTGACGAAGCGTATCAGGATTTTGTGGAAGATCCTGAATTTCCGCGCACGATTGAGCTGATTAATAAAGGGTTCAACATAATTGCTACACGAACTTTCTCCAAGGTGTATGGCCTAGCCAGCTTACGGGTTGGGTACGGTTTTGGAAAGCTGCCGGTTGTTGAGAAGGTGCGTAACACAAGGCACGTTTCAGAAACGGGGTATTTTGCGTATCAAGCGGCAATGGCCGCTCTTAGAGATGAGGCACATGTGGTGAATTCTGTCGATGTGGCCATTAACGGCCGTAACTATCTCTACCAAGAACTAGATAAACTCGGCATTTCCTATTTAAAAAGCGAATCCCTCTTCGTGCTGCTAATCGATCTCCCCGTAGCACCAGACTATTTGGTAGCGGAAGCACGCAAACATAATCTCATCATTCGGCACACAGATGTCTTTGACATGCCCGAAGCGGTCCGCATCTCCATTGGACGACAAGAAGATATGGAATATGCGGTTGAGGTGCTCAAAAAGATTCTTAGCTAACGAACGATGTAGCTACCGGTTCCAGCCGCAATAAGCAGATCATCTTGATTGTACAGATCCATGCGCACCACCATAATCGTTCTGCCCGCTTTTAGAAGCTTGGCCGTTGTGTAAAACTGAGTGCCACGCCCCGGCTTTAAATAGTCTATTCGCAGATCGATGGTACCAACGCGGGTGAACTGTTTCCTTTTTTCGTCAAGCGAAAGCCCATCATCACGGAGCAAGAGGTGTTGTATGATCGCGATCCCGCCAACCGCATCAATAACGGCTGAAATCACCCCTCCGTGCAGCACAGCCAAAGCGGGGTTCCCAACCAGCTCGGGCCGCATCTCGAAAGTCGCTTTAATCGGTTCGGCTGAAGCTAGCTTTAAACCAAGCACCTTGTTAAAGGGTATAAACTCCTCTAAACCAAATCGAACCATTTCTTCAATTGAACGTGAGTCTGTAAATTTTGGATTACTCATTTGCTACTTCTCTTCTACTTGAATTGCTGTTAGAAACACGGCCGTTTCCCCACGCTCATGGCGAAGCCGACTCAAATCTTTGGCATCATAAAACCCGGTAAATAATCGATACTCACCGGCCGCTAAACTGTCTGGCAGCGAAATCGTAAACGGATCGATCACCATTTCATTCTGCTCCCAACAGCTTGTGGGCCACTGGCCCTGAACAGACCACCCATCAGATTGAGCCACAATATTATTCTCGGCATCTAACAGATGATTAAACACGGTATACGGCCGTTGAATGCCTCCCTCACTGTGCCAAAAAAGGGTGACGTCAAGAGCATCATTTTGCTGAGAAATAGTCGTTCCGGTCAGTGAAATGCCGTTTTCAAAGGAAACGTTCATTATTGTTTCAGGAGATTGCTGCGCCATCAACGGCCGTTCAGCCACAACAATGGTGGCCTCAATCGGTTGCCATGCCAAGCCGACTGCCATCAGGATAAACATCTGTCCCCACATCACCCAAACAATCTGGCGGATCGACAGCTTGCGCGCATAAAACAGGCCGGCCGAGACGGCAACGATTGGAAAGATCAAAAGCCATATCCGGCCAACCTCGCCCCGAGCTGAACCCGAAAAGTTGAGGATAAGGAGCAAAACGGCCGTGGCCCAGCCCAGCTGCTTTAAGGATTGCGTCGCAAATACGGTTTTTGTCATCAACAAATGGACAAACCCCACTAAAATGGGGAGTCCCAAAAAGGTCAATAAATCAACGAGATTAAACCCAACCCAAGTGGTGTATGCTCGATTGGTCAAAACCAGCTGTTCATGCTCAGCCAAACCCGTCAACACAATATCCCAAGGCGGCACGCCCCAACCAAGCCATAAGATGAGCCAGCAGGAGAAAGTCCCGAGTCCAAAAACGAGACCATAGGATAGCCAGTTCTGTTTAGGTTGATGCAAAAATGGTAGAGCAATCAAAATTATCGCCAACGCAAAATTACCAATTGAAATAAAGCTCATAATCGAAAAAAGAAGACCGGCTGTTATAAAATAATCGTATCGCTTCTTTCTGATCGCAATCAACCCGAGCCAAATCAACCAAAGGGCTAGCACCCCCGATAGCTGATCGGGGGTTGGGGCAAATATCAACAGGGAGGGAACAAGCGCCACCCAAATGGCACCCACCGCTGCATGTCGCGGATTATGAGTCAGTAAGCTGCCAATGAGATAAGCTGGAAAAACGGCCGTTACAGCCACTAAAGCAGGCAAGATTGCCCAAACACCTAGCGCCACCGACACATGGAGCGGATTATCTAACAGCCACAAGTCGGTGCAGCGGTTGTGCTGCACACCATAGCCTACGGGGTCCAGCATGGGTAAACCATCTGCCAAACGAAGCGTGAGCCAGTTTGCCAGCAGCAGCCCCGGTGGGTGCGTCCGCATATGGTCGGACTCAAAGGTGGTCATTTGTTCTGGATACGTTTGCAGGGTACTGCTCATGTCAGTTATTTGAGCAGCATGCCAAAAATAGCCGTTGGTTTGCACGGCCAAAGCTCGATCAATTAGCTCAGTATAAGCCGCCCCCCGATCCGCATACACAAGGCTCAACTGCAAAAACAAGGCAGCACCGGCCAACAAAGTGAGAAAAACGGCCGTTCTCAAGCGAGTGATTTTGTGCTGTGCCACCAGCCACCAGGTGACTAATCCCCCCATGACGCCCCCGGCTAACAGGACCCACCACCAGCGGGAAAACGGCCGTAATTGATAAACCCAGTGCCATATCTCACTATCTGGCTGAGGTCCCCGCAAAATTGGCATCCAATCTGTCAAAACCAAAAGGGAGAGAAGCAAAGCGGAGAGGGCATTAACGGCCGTATAGCGACGAGCTTTATTCATAAGGTCTGGAACATATCCAACGGTCTACAGTTTGTCAACCATGTGATAAAATGCGAGTTTGGTGAAGAGGATATGATTTCAAGAATGAGCAAACTATGGCGCGTAACGGCCGTATTCATCCTCCTGCTTGCTTTTTGGCTCATGGTGGGCAGCGCAGTACAAAAAAGCCCCACGGTTGATGAACAGAGCAAGCTGTTTCGGGGTGCTGCCTACCTCAATGACAACGCCACCCAGTTCTTGCTGGGGCATCCGCTGCTTGGCAGTAGCGTTGCCGCTTTAGGTACCTTCATCGAACCCAACCTCAATACAGGCGTCGACCAACCGTTTTGGGAAACAGGCAACTGGTCAATCGCCGGCAACGCCTTCATGTGGCAGCTTAATCCAGACCCGCATCGACTGATCTTTTTGGGTCGTCTACCCATTATTTTTGCCGCTTTGCTGCTTGGCTCACTCATTTTTCGATGGGCCAAACAGATGGGCACCCCAGTCACCGGTGTGATAGCCATGGCACTCTTACTGCTGGACCCCAACTTTATTGCGCACGGCCGTTTAGTCACTGGTGACCTATTGCTGACAGCCTTTTTTGTTTTAACATTTTATGGCTTTTGGCTGATTTATCAGAAAGAACGCCAGCCAGTTGCGGGCATTTTGATGGCAGGGTTAGGAGTAGGCTTAGCCAGCACCACAAAATTCAATGCCGCCCTCTTATTGCCCATCTTGACGGTGCTCACCCTGCTTATTTGCTACCAAAGGAAGAGATGGCGCCCTCTGCTCAACTTGCTGCTGATCGTTGGCGTAGGCGGCTTGGTCATTGTCTCGTTTTATCGGTTCAATTTACGGCCGTTGCCCGGAGGCGCGTTTTGGGATGACCTTTTCTGGGTGCTTAATTACTTTGCTGCTGACCACGGTGCTTATCTGTTTGAACAAACATCCCCTACCGGCTGGTGGTATTACTTCCCCGTCGCTTTTTTCCTCAAAACACCGTTACCGACGCAGATTTTGCTATTGTTTTCGTTAATTATGAAGATTAATAATTTACGACTTACAAATTACAAATCACTCAATCACCCAATCACCCAATCCCCAAGTAACCCAGTTACCCAATTATCAATTTCCAATCACCAAACTGCCATCCTCCTCATTCCCCCCATCCTCTATCTCATCTTTGCCATGTCGAGTTCACTCAACATCGGCTACCGTCATCTTTTGCCGATGCTGCCGTTTTTGTTTTTGTTTACGGCCGTTACCCTCACAGCCCGCGCATCAAAATCGGTCCAAATCGCTAGGTCCAGCCTAATCATTTGGTTAGCAGCCCTCTCAATTTGGGTGTTTCCAAACTATATCCCCTTCTTCAATTTAGCGGCCGGTGGCTCAGCAAACGGCTGGCGACTATTGTCTGACAGCAATGTGGATTGGGGCCAAGATTTACCCGAACTGGCTCGATGGCAGCATGAAAATCAGGTTGATACGCTCTTTTTAAGCTATTTTGGCACCGCTCATCCATCAGCTTACGGCATTGATTTCAACCATATTCCCACTTGGGCGCCAACGCCTGAACAAACCCAGCCAGAACGCCAAGCTTATGCGCCATATAACCCAGCCCCGGGCATCTATGCTATCAGCGTCAATCATCTACACGGTGTGGTGCTTGGCGAAGCAAGGGGTTTTTATGCCTTTTTTCGCGATAAGGAACCCATTAAAAAAATAGGGAACTCAATTTTTATTTATGAAGTTGAACCTAATGGCAATCCTGTCGATATCGTTTTTTCAGGAATACGGCCGTCAATGCTTGAAGATGCGCTCCAGTTTGAAAGCAACGATTTACAAATTCGATGGGTTGACACCAACAGCGCCTTTTTATGGCCAGGAAACGGCGGCTGGCTGCTTGTTGACCATGAAAGCGAGATGAGTAACCGGTTTTTAACGGAAACGGCCGTTCAAACGCTAGCCAATCAGCGTCAATATTTGCTACCTGCCCCGCCACAGCTCGCCTGGATGAACAATCCACAAACGCTAGACAACCAGATTACCTACCTAGGCACCACTGTTCTAAACATCAATGCCACCAATATTGAGCTCATGACGGCCTGGCGCAGTGAAAAACAAATTGAGGAACCCATGCAAATCTTTGTGCACGCCTTGAACGAGCAGGATGAAATCATAGGGCAATGGGATGGGGTTCACAGCGATGTCACAAGTTGGTCTTCTGGGGATGTTTTTGTACAATTCCACAGTTTTGCGATCTCTGATGAGGCAGAACTTCAAAAATTAGCAACTGGCTTTTACAACCCAGCCAATGGCGTTCGTCTAGGAGAGCAAATCACAACTTTTATTAAGTGAAACGAAGTTCCAGCTTTGAATAATATGACAATTAAAAACTTCGTTTCCTCGATGTTCCGAAGTTTTCATCTAACAAGGCATTAAAACTGGAAACTTCGGAACAGTTAACGAATCATACTCAATCTATTTTTGTCGTATAGGGTTTTTTCAAATATGCAATCATTAAAAGATCATCTCAACCTAAAATTAAATAAAAAACTCATTTTCGTCACTCTATTTTGTTTAGCATTTTTGCAATTTCACGCCCTGTTTGGGGCAACCTCTCAAGGGGTTCGGCGCATCAGCTTAGGCACCAATGGGCTTGAAGCTGATGGTTCATCTTTTCATCTTTACTTTTCTGAAGATGCTGACATCGCGGTTTTCCAATCATACGCTCACAATTGGAACGTTAACGATCCATTGCCAGCCCTACAGGATGTATTTATTCGGGATGATGGCAATAACATCACGACCCAAATTACACGGGGCAATGATGATAGTTTCGATCCATCCGTCTCGCTAGACGGCCGTTATGTCGCCTTCACCTCTTACGCCAGCGATTTGGTGCCTAATGACAACAACACCACCTCTATTTGGATTCGAGATGGGCTCGATGTTTTCCTCTATGACCGTCAATCAGGCAGTCTGAAGCGGGTGAGCTTAACCTACAGCAATAGCGAAATCAAAGGGAACAGCATCGGTGGCATTTCACCTGACGGTCAATTCATCGTCTTCCTATCTAACGGGCAAAATATCATCAACGGTGAAACAAACGGCCCCTTTAAACCAGCTATTTATCTGCGTAATTGGAAAACGGGTGAAATCGAACGGCTGACCTTTGGCATCGAATCCCCAACCGCTTTCCCAGATAATGCGCTAGGCGGTATTTCGATGAGCGAAGACAATCGGTATGTTGTCTTTGAAGCGGAAGCAACCAACTTAGTGTCCAACGATACAAACGGCGTTCTCGACGTATTCATGCTCGATCGGCAAACTGGAATCACCAAGCGGATTAGTCAACCCCCAGCGGGTGGAAATGGGAATGGCCTAAGTGCCAAAGCGCGCATCTCACTGGATGGGTCTGTCATTGTTTTCCACTCAGAGGCATCAAATCTTGTTCCAAATGACACAAACGGTTCAATGGACGTATTCGCTTACACCATCGCCACAGGCGAGTTAGAGCGAATTAGCATCAACAATAATGGTATCCAAGGGAATGGTTTGAGTCGTGAACCATCAGTATGTGGCAACGGGCGTTTTGTAACCTTCACATCAGAATCCACCAATTTGCACACTGGTGACACCAACAACGAACGTGACATCTTTTTGCACGATTTATGGCTGAGTGAAACCTATTTGATCACCAAAAGCGATAGCGGCACGATAGGCAATGGGAAAGCCCATCGCTCCTTCATTTCAGGAGATTGTTTGGTGGCCGGCTTTGCTTCAGATGCTACGAATCTAGTCACTGGTGATCAAAACAGCTCACGCGATCTGTTCAGAACGGATTTACTGTTTTCTCAGCTAGAGGCACCCACACTCGCTTTTAACGGAGAAAAGACAGAGGGATCT
>JBCCFD010000323.1:0-9525 GCA_039029915.1 Chloroflexota bacterium | reverse complement strand
TCGAAGTGGAATGTCATTTCGATTTCGCCTGCTTCGCCTTCGCTTACAAACCCTTTTCGCTCATCACCGACATATTCACCACAAACGTAGCTGTAGGTGTCCTCGATGAGGATGTTGAACGAAATTGTGGCGTTGTCTTTAACGGCCGTTCCAATCATCTGAACCGTGCTGCCGTTGTCACCGGACACCATATCCCAACCAATGGCGTTAAACTGACCGACATTGGCTTCCACAGACTCAACCAAAATTGGCTCCGCATTTTCATCCCCCTCAGCCAAATCGATTTGATGAACCTGAGCTAAGGATATGGATTCACCTTCAGGCGTTTCGCCCGTGATAGATTGGTAGGGGGGATCGGTTTGGTAGGCTGTTACGTTCGCCAGACTGATGATGACGTTGTCAAAGCTAATGGCCCAGCCATCTTTACTGACAAAGCCTTGGCGAACAAAATCTTCACCGTTGGCTCGAACTTCTAAACTGCCTGTTTGAGGGGCACAGGCGACTAGGCCAATAAAAGAAAGACAAATGAGGATGTGTTTAGCCCTAAAGTTGTGAAAAATCATAGTTGTTGCAAATATTCCTTATTGCGATTTGTTGCATTAAAGAGGATTGTCACATTAATGCACAGGAATAGCAACATCAATTTGCCAATAATAAATGATTATTAATGTGGTGTCTAACTTTTGTCTTGTTTTTCTTCAGGTGTCTATATTTTATCAATTAACGACTTGAACGAGCTGGCGCACTCGTTCTGCTGAGGTGTAAGTGAGGTGGAATTCTGCTTGATCGTGAGCTGTTCCCATTGATAGGATTTGATTTTTGAATTGCATCTTACTAGAAATAGCGTGCTGAACCGCTGAGCTAACGTGGATGGTGGAAACGGCCGTTTCTGCCACAACCTTCTTAGCATTTTCAAAGGTGATGCCGCTTCCCGGCATCACTTTTAGCCGGTTCCCAGCACTTTGATTTAAGCGCCGAATTAAGTCGAGCCCCATTGGGGCTTGAGGCTGTTGTCCAGAGGTCAAAATCATATCAACCCCTAATTCAAGGCAATCCTCTAGGGCCTTAAAAGGCTCGATGACCATGTCAAAGGCGCGATGAAAGGTGACCTTCATCGGTCTAGCCAAGTCAATGAGCTTTTGGCATCTTTCCATATCAATGTGTCCGGTGGGCTGAAGAATGCCAAAAACAACGCCCGTTACCTTGAGCGCATGGAGCTGTTTGATATTGGCCTGCATGACCTCAAACTCTTCATCAGAATAGCAAAAGTCGCCCCCTCGGGGTCGAATCATGACCATGAGATCAATATTGAGCTTTTCACTAGCAACGGCAATGGTGCCAAAGCTGGGCGTTGTGCCCCCTGCAGCCAGATTTTCGCAAAGCTCAACCCGATGAGCGCCCCCGGACTGTGCGGCCAGCGCTGAGGTAACCCCGTTGACGCAAATTTCGACTTTGACCATGGTTTAAGTCTGATCAAGAATTTCGTTTAAATGAGCAATTTCGTGATTAGCAATCGTTTGGCAAACCTCTTCGATGGTCATGATTTTGAGAGAAGCATGACGGCCGTTTTTATCCCAATCATCATCATCAAGCGTGTCAATAAACGCCAGCAGGGCTGTTCTGTTGGCGCTCATCTGATCTATAAGCTCTCGAGGCGTTTTGTCTTTTAGCTTATCAACTTGGCGTCGATTGTAGCGTGAGCGGTCAAAATCTTCTGGCACGCCTCGCCCTTTCGTTTTGATATTTTTCATTAAGCCGGTCATGCCAGATTCAGCCTGGAGCAAGTGCCGAACGATGTCGGTTGTCGTCCATTGGGCGTCTGTTTCCTCAGAGTAAATCACTTTGTTCCAAGCCGCCGCATCTAACTTGCTTAGCGCATTAAATAGCTGGGCTCTGTTTTTCTCTAGTTGGGCCAAAACGGCCGTTTTCCGCTCACTCATGATTTTCTCCACTTTTACTTAGCCTCACTGCTCACTAATCACTGCTCTCTGATCACTGAAAACTAGTGGTGCACCAAACAAATATTAATGGGTAGATTTGGTGCACCTTTAAGTAGTCCTAGCCATCGCGTCACTTAGCAAAAGATGTTTGGCGGACTACTAGGCACCGTCTCACATATTAAACGAAAGCTTCTCACCCTCACTATCCACCCCCACTACAATCTTCGTTTCCCCTTCGGGACGACTGGCGCTGAGAAGGAAGTCTGCTAACGGTTCGCGTAAGTGGCGGGCAATAATGCGGCGTAATGGCCGTGCGCCATATTGAGGTTGGTCGTTTTGGGCCAATAGCCATTCTTTGGCTTCAGGCGTCATGTCTAAATGGAGATCTTGGGCGGCGGCAAGTTTGAGTTCACTTCTAAGCATTAAATCTAAAATTTTGGCCAGCTGATCTCCTGCTAACTGATGGAACATAATCACATCGTCCAATCGATTCAAAAACTCTGGCCGGAAAAAGCGATGGACAGCATCCATGACGAGGTTTCTTTCAATATCCGTGATGACTGGCACCAGCATGTGCTCAGACCCCATGTTGCTGGTCATGATGACGACCGTTTCGCTAAATGATGCAACGCGTCCTTTGCTATCAGTCAGACGGCCTTCTTCAAGCACTTGGAGCAAAACATCGAAGATGCGCTTGTGGGCCTTTTCCACCTCGTCGAAGAGGATGACGGTAGACGGCCGTTCCAAAACAAAGTTTGTCAGCTGGCCCCCCTCATCATGCCCTACATAGCCCGGTGGTGATCCAATTAAGCGATTAACGCTAGCTTCCCCTTGATATTCAGACATATCAAGCACCAGCATTGCATCCTCACTGCCAAACATAAATTCGGCTAGCGCTTTTGCCAGCTCAGATTTACCAACCCCGCTCGGCCCCAAAAAGATAAAAGAGCCAATCGGGCGCTTGGGCTTGCGCAGACCAACGCGCGCTGTTTTGACCGCTCGGCTGACGGCTAATACCGCTTCTTCTTGCCCAATGATGCGTTTATGAAGCTGTTCCACCATATTGGCATACTTCGTTTGATCATCTTCGCCAAGCTTGTTGAGCGGTAATTTTGTGATTTGACTTGCCGCATACATGATGTCCGCTTCATCCACTTTGCCGTCGGCTTCAACCTCTGGCAGTACGGCATTGTGATCGTGTGTTACCCAGCTAACGATGGCGCAAGCTCGGTCAGCAATTTGCATGGCGGAGGCGGGCATGGCGACACTTTTGTAATATTTGTAGGCAAAATCAACCGTCTTGCCAAAGGCCGTATCATCAATTTCAATTTCGTACTCTTGCTCAAACCGCACCCGATGGTGGGCCAAGATTTCTAGCGTTTCCGCTTTGGATGCGGGCGGGACATCAAGGCGATTGGTGTTTTCGCGAATCAATTGGTCATTGATCAGTTTGTTATAAACTGTAGGGGTAGCGGTTGCTATAAGCGTTTGAGAATCATTGAGCAACGTTTTGCGGAGCTCTTGGTTAATTTGATTTTGATGTTTTGTGGTGGCCCGGGCGAGGAAGAATCGCTCGATGGCCGGCACAAACAAGATGCCACCGGTCGCCCGACGCATGGCGGCCCGAACAGCCCCCAGTGGATTCTCCAGAAGCGCTGACTCATTAATCTCTACTAGCGAACGAATTTTATTATTATCGGCCGTTTGCTCGGCGATAATTTGTGCCAAGCTATAAGCAAGCGAGCGGCGTCCTGAGCCTTCTGGACCCACTAAAATGATATTTTTGTTGTGTGATAAGGCCAACAGGGTCAGCATTTGATTGAGCAGGTCTGTTCGTTGGTAAAGGGAAGCGGCCTGTCCCTGGCGCGCTTCGTCAACGTAGTCGTGAATGATTGGTTCTCCGTCTGAGCCAATTTCGTCTAGCTGCCCAATAATAGCGGCTGAGGTGATGCCCACGCGCTGAAGCATGCCGTAGGTGCTGACATTGGTTTGGGCCATCACTGCCAGCATGTACCCACTGCTGGCTTTTAGCTCATCCCGTGATTTAGCAAGGGCCAATGCTTCATCGATGGCCACTAAAAATCCTTCATCTAGCCGGGCATCTTTGCCAAAATCATCTGTAAAGTTGAATTGGGCATCACGTCCTTTGTTATGACGAGCCGCCATTTCGGTGCGGCGTTCAAGATCGTCCCAATTGAATGGTTTTATTTTTTGCAAATTCCGCAGAATTTTGTGGGCAGTGCTGTTAGGGTCTTGAAGAAATACTTGAAAAAGAAGCTGAGGCGTTAATAGCTTAACTTGGAACTCATCGAATAGGGAAACGGCCGTTGTCATCAAGCCGGCCAGCTCATCTGTAGGTATATTTGGGTTGAGGGTGCTCATGACCTTATTTTATAGGGAATGTAGATTCGGGGGAAGGGTTTAAAAGACCAGTATTCAGTATTCAGTTTCGCAACGCCATGACGACCTCTCGTTGCCGAATACTGATACCTGAATACTGGTTATTAATTATTGTTAATTGTCTCGATCTAAAACGAGATCAATCAAGTCAAGCATATCTTGCTTGTAGATTGAGTCCGGGACGGGGACAAGCGCTTGGCGCGCGCGTTCGCCCATTTCGTGAGCTTGGAGCCGTGCTACTTCAACAGCACCTGAATCGCGAAGTTTAGCCATGAGAGCAGCAATTGGATCATCGTCAACCTCGACGGCCGGGGCTTCAGCAACGGCCGTTCCCCCGTTTTGTGAAACCATAACGCCTCGATTTTGAGCTAAGTCAGTGCCGATCGGCTTGCCCATTGCTTCAGGATCACCAACGATATCTAAAATATCATCGACAATTTGGAAGCAAAGTCCCAAATTGTAAGCGTAATCCCCTAAAGCAGTAACGACAGTTTCATCAGCGCCACCATAGATAGCGGCCATCTTGGCGGACGCTTCAAAGAGGCTGGCTGTTTTCAAGCTGATGATGCTTTTATAGGTTTCACGATCCATATCCCCCGATTTTGCAGCAGCGGCTTGAAGTGTTTCGCCTTCTACTAATTTTCGGCAGGCATCAGCCATGATGACATTGTAGACCCCACCATAGGGTGCCATCATTTCATACACCTTCGTGAAGAGAAAATCCCCTGTCAGAAGGGCAAATGTTCGACCCCACTTTGCGTGAATGGTAGCTTTACCGCGGCGGGTTAAGCTGTGATCGTTGATATCATCGTGAACCAACGTGGCTGTATGAACCATTTCAACAGCGGCTGCCATAGGTACAACCGCATCATAATCTGTATTGCCTGTTGCTAAGTAAGCTAATATGCCAAGGCGTGGGCGCAATCGCTTGCCACCGGAGGTGATAATGTGAAGACCTGCGTCTTGTAATAATTCTACTTCGCTTTCTACGACCGTCTCTAACTGCTTTTCGACGGCTTCTAACCCTTTTTCAACATAATTGGTGACCATAATCCCCACCTTTGTTCATAACTTTCAATATTTTTTGAACGGTTTGTAACTTAATTATAAAACAGGGGAAAATCGGCGTCAAGAAAATTGAGATTTTTTTCACAATGACTTTTGTGCTACTCACATAATCAAAATTGCGGGGCAATTTTTGCCCATCACAATGTTCTTGTTGGATAATGATAACTGTTGATGGTCAGACCTCTTTCCCAAGGAAATATGTGAACGGAAAAAATATTTGGAATAAACTGTCGAAATTTTTCCGCTCACCTAGTACCTGACCGGAATGATATATGAATAAGAGTGATTGACAAGGTGAGAATACTGTTCATGGAGAGAAGAAGACATTTATGCAGCTGTTGAAAGAGAGAATTTTAACGGAAGGACAAAACCTAGGAAATGGGATACTGAAAATCGATAGCTTTTTGAATCATCAAATTGACGCCGTGTTAATGGAAGCGGTTGGTAAAGACATTGCTGAGCAATTTGCTCAAGATGAACCAACTCGAATCCTCACGGCTGAGGTGAGCGGGCTAATACCTGCCGCGATGGTTGGCAAAGCGATGAAAAATATCCCTGTTGTCTATGCAAGAAAGAAGAAGCCCGTAACCATGCAGGAACCTGTTTTTGTTGAAACGGCCCCGAGTCACACGAAGGGTCATGAAGTATCCTTAATGGTTTCTCCAGAATTCCTATTTGAGAATGACCGCATATTAATAGTAGATGATTTTTTAGCGAGTGGTCGCACAATTGATGCGCTAGCTAGGATTGTGAAGAGTTCGGGAGCTACTTTAGTTGGTATTGCGGCCGTTGTTGAAAAATCTTTTGAAGGGGGAAGGGAGCTGCTTGCGTTTTGGGATGTGCCAATTTATTCGTCGGCAATTATTGCAAAAATGGATGATCACAAAATCTACCTAGCGGATTAAAGAAAATGGAACAAAAAACGATAGTTATTCTTGATTATGGGTCTCAATATTCACAGCTAATTGCTCGGCGCGTTCGTGAAGCGAACGTATTGAGCCATCTTATTTCTTGGCAGGCATCTGAGGCCGATGTGCTTGCGTTGAAACCAGCCGGGATCATTTTGAGCGGTGGTCCCAACAGTGTTTATGAAGAAAATGCCCCAACATTGCCTCGGTATGTTCTTGATAGCGGTGTGCCTGTTTTGGGCATTTGTTATGGCATGCAGCTGTTGGCCCAAAAGTTTGGGGGAGGCATTGCGCGTAGTCAACGAAGAGAGTACGGTCCAGCCCAACTTGTGGTAGATGATGTGGATAATCCTTTATTTAAAAATTGGCAGGCCAACGGCCGTATTCTTGATCAACAGGTCTGGATGAGCCACGGTGACAAAGTGGATGCCTTACCGGAGCAGTTTGTCTCGATTGCCCACTCTGAAAACTCACCGTTAGCAGCAGCTCGCCACATTGAGCGGGATATTTTTTCCGTTCAATTTCACCCGGAAGTAGCACATACAACACAAGGGCGTATTATTTTAGAAAATTTTGTGCATGAGATTTGTGGCTGTCCAGCTGATTGGACACCAGATAATTTTATTGAATCTCAAGTTGCCTCGATCCGCGAACAGGTTGGAAACGGCCGTGTTGTGCTGGGGCTTAGCGGCGGGGTCGATTCGGCCGTGGCTGGAGCGCTGATTCACAAAGCAATTGGGGATCAGCTCACCTGTATATTTGTCGACCACGGCATGCTCCGCAAAAACGAAGCCACACAGGTCGTGCAAACCTTTGAAAAAGAGCAAGGAATGAAGCTAATAGCCGTCAATGTGGTCGAAGAATATTTGGAAGCCTTAGACGGTATCACCGATCCTGAACAAAAACGGCGCATTATTGGTGAGAAGTTTGTTCGTCTATTTGAGCGGGAAGCCAACAAGCTTGGGAAAATAGATTTTTTGGCGCAGGGCACCATCTATCCTGATGTGATTGAAAGTGCTGGCAAGGATAAAAAAGAAGCTCACGTCATCAAAACGCATCATAATGTGGGTGGATTGCCAGATGATATGACGTTCCAACTCGTTGAACCGCTCAAGATGTTATTTAAAGATGAAGTTAGGCAGCTGGGCACGGCTTTGGGATTGCCAGACAGCATTGTGTGGCGGCAACCGTTTCCTGGCCCAGGCTTAGCCATTCGCTGCTTGGGTAAGATAACATGGGCGCGATTGGAACGCCTGCGGGAAGCAGATGCAATCTTCGTGTCTGAACTCCAAGCGGCAAATATGCTGCGGACTGGGACCCAGCAATCGTTTGCCGTTCTTTTGCCTGTGAAAAGCGTGGGCGTGATGGGAGACGGCCGTACCTATCAAGAAGTGATCGCATTACGGGCCGTCACGACTGACGATTTTATGACGGCCGATTGGGCGCGGTTACCGTATGATTTGCTGGCTAAAGTCAGTCGGCGTATTGTGAATGAGGTTGAAGGTGTGAATCGCGTCGTTTTGGATATTACATCGAAGCCACCCGGAACGATTGAGTGGGAGTAGAGAGTTGCAAGGTAGCAAAGTTGCAGGGCGATATAGCGGGTTTGTAACTTTGCTAAAATTATTCCTAAGCCGTAATAGTTTGCTGGAAACGGCCGTCTAAGTAGAAACAACAAGTTTGTAAGAGCGATAAAAGGGAAACTAAATATTCGTTTTTACTAAGTGAGGCATAACGATGAGTGAAAAACAATTAGAACAAGCAACATTGGGCGGCGGCTGTTTTTGGTGCGTCGAAGCAGTATATCAAGATTTAAAAGGGGTGGAAAAAGTCGAATCTGGCTACACAGGTGGTCACGTTCCTAACCCGACCTATCAACAAGTTTGTACAGGCACAACGAATCACAATGAGGTGATCCAAATCACCTTTGATCCTGACGTGATTAGCTACTCAGATTTAATCGAGATTTTTTGGCGGGTGCACGACCCCACAACGCTTAATCGACAAGGGGCAGATGTCGGGACGCAATACCGATCGGGCATCTACTATCACAACGAGGCACAAAAAGCGATTGCTGAACAATCAAAGGCTGAAACGGACGCGACTGATTTGTGGGCGAATCCGATTGTTACCGAAATTGAATCATTAGGTGAGTTTTACGGAGCTGAGGATTATCATCAAAATTACTTCAACGAAAATCCGTATCAACCTTATTGCCGTATGGTGATTGATCCCAAGGTTCGAAAGTTCAAGAAAGCGTATCAGGATAAGCTGAAGTAGCTTAAGAAAATGAAATATAAATTGTGTTGGCTCTTTTGGATTTGAAGGGGTAATCGGTAATTGTGGTAGGGTCGAAGCATGCTTCGACCTTACATTTAGTGTCAATCCCATGAATTCCCAAAGAGCCATCTTTTAAATAAAACGACGGCTATAAACTTCGTTTCCTCGAGGTTCCGAAGTTTTTATCTAGCAAGGTTTTCAATTTAGAAACTTCGGAATACTTAACTGGCTAATTTTCTTTCAATCAACGCCAAAATGGCAGGCAGTTCAGACACCGAATCAATAACATAGTGGGCCCCTTCTTTGGTGAGCGTCTCTCTCGCTTTAGTAGTTCGGGCTTCTTGCTCTTCTTGAGGCAGTTTTTCAAACGCCTCAAGCGGCAAACCGACCTCATTTCCTGTCTTAGCCACCCCAATTGTCCACACACCCGCGTTTAAACCAGCTTGAATATCAGGTTTTGTATCCCCAACTTTTACTACAGCAGAAGGGGGGAAGACGTTAAGTTGATTCATCACATTGTAAATCAGCCAAGGGGCTGGTCTGCCCGCCGAAACTTGGGTGGCGCATAGGGTATTGTCGGGTTTGTAGCCTTGTTTGGCGGCTTCTTGTACGCAAATGTCCATTGCTTCTTCAAAGTAGCCCGTTGTCCCTGCCACTTTGATCCCTTGCTCTTGCAGGAAAACGGCCGTTTCGACACAGCCCGGTATCATTTTGGCAAATTCAGGCAAAATATCGAGCAAAACCGGCACAAACGCCTCATACATTTCGTCAACATCAGCATCCGAAAAAGAACGGCCGTGTCCTTCTTGCCACTGCGCCGCAATAGCTGGCATTTGACCCAGCGTTTTGATGTGGTCCCACTTGCTCATTCCCATCGGTTCACGCGCTTGAGCCGACGTAACCGTGATCCCTTTACGCTTAAACCCTTC
>JBCCFD010000322.1:0-9551 GCA_039029915.1 Chloroflexota bacterium | reverse complement strand
TTTTTCTTTAACCAATGGCATATAAGACCTACTTAAAGGGATAAGCATCCTCCTTTTTAAGGACTTATGCCAATAGTGGAAAAACAAAGATGTTAGTGGAGTGAATTATTTTTTTAGACCCTGCAACGAAAGGACTCATTTAAGTGAACCACAAACAATTTTTTTGAGGGAAGATTTATTCACAAAAAATGCTTTTCCAATTACAATCTTTAATTCATCAAACAATAAGGATAGACCGTCATGGATCAAAAAGACCGAACTGTAGGAAGCTTACTAGGCTTAGCTGTTGGAGATGCTGTAGGGACAACTCTTGAATTTAAACCAAAGGGTAGCTTTACCCCAATCAGTGACATGGTTGGTGGAGGGCCCTTTCAGCTCAAGGTTGGTGAATGGACAGACGATACGTCGATGGCGCTTTGCTTGGGGTATAGCTTGGCTGAGCAAGGAGAATTTGACGCTGCCGACCAAATGCAACGGTATCTCAAGTGGATGCAGGATGGCTATATGAGCAGCAATGGGGTCTGTTTCGATATCGGTAATACAGTTCGAAGTGCTCTGCATAACTTTGTGCAAACCCAAAATCCTTTTTCAGGTTCAACGAACCCGATGTCTGCCGGAAACGGGTAGTTGATGCGGCTGGCTCCGGTGCCAATTTATTATTATCCTGATTTAGAAACGGCCGTTCATTACGCCGCTGAAAGCTCCCGCACCACACACGGAGCTGAAGAATGCCTCGACGCCTGTCGCTACTTTACGGGGCTACTGTTTGAAGCGTTTAACGGGGCAGATAAAGAGGCTGTGTTTTTAAAACGACCGTTAGTCCAACCCACAACCCCAAAAATCAAAGCGATCGCCGAAGGGAGCTTTTTGCAAAAAAGCGATGCTGAAATTCAAGGCACTGGGTATGTGGTTGACTCGCTTGAAGCCGCCCTTTACTGCCTCACCCGTACGGAAAACTTCCGCGACGCCATTTTGATGGCCGCCAATCTGGGAGATGATGCCGACACAACGGCTGCTATTTGTGGTCAATTAGCTGGGGCGTTTTATGGGAAATCTGGCATTCCAATCGAATGGCTTCAAAAATGCGTGATGGCTGATGAGATTGAGGCGCTAGCTTATTCTCTGATGCGCTCGTAAACAGCGTCTAGCCAAACCATTTGTGGTTGAACAAGATATGGTTTTGGAGTTAGCGGCACCCAGAATAGTTCAAAGAGGTGTCCGTCTGTTGGAATAGTCCAACGGTCAGGTGATTCTTCATGACAAGTCAACCAAAAATAAAATCGCTTTTTTTGATATGCAACGGCCGTTTCTGGCGCCTCATTTGGGTCAACCGTGCCCGCAGGTAGCTGAACACCCGCATAAGGATGTTGAAAAACAAGCAATTCACGGCCGTTTACTGTTTCACGGGTAATAAATGCGGTAACTTTTAAAATTTCACTCGTCAGTTGCATCTTCCCGAGAAGTCCAAAAACTTGAGACAAAGGCAACGAGAAGACCTACAGCTAAGCCGATGAGCAAGGTAGCCGCCCTTTCAAGCCAAGATTGCCGAGAAACGGCCGTACTGTCACGCACTTCTACAATTCTTTGTACAGGCACGGGCTGAGGGGGCAGCACAGCAGCAGGCTGTGGCAAGATGACCTCATCTCCCATTGATTTAACGGTTGCTCCAAGCCGATTGGCATAGGTTTTTGTAAATTCAGCGCCAAACAGCAAAATTTGGGACGAATAGTAAATCCAAAGCAATAAAATCACAATGGACCCGGCCGCTTGATAGGTGGGATTATCACTAAGGGATAAGTAGAAGCCAATTAGAACTTTACCAAATGAAAATAAAACGGCCGTTACCAAGCCACCCACCAGCACATCCCGCCACGCCACTTCTGCATCTGGCAAAATTTTAAAAATAAGCGCAAACAAAAAGATAAGAATCAGAAATGAAACAAGCAGTTCAAAACGAGGTAATAGTGGCCCGATCACGGGCAGCTGCTCTGCTAAATAGCCGCTAAGAGCGGTTAAAATCGTGCTCGCCGTAATCGAGATAATCAGAACAAAACCAATGACAATCACCATACCAAACGACAGTGCTCGGCTTTTCAGCATACCCAACGCCCCTTGGTCGGGCGGTGCAGTGACGCCCCAAACGATGTTGATGGCTTTTTGAAGTTGTCCAAACAGCCCGCTTGCTGCGAGAATGAGCAAGCCGACACTGATGATTGAGGCGATGATGTTGGCTCCATTTTGGGAGCTACTGGCAATTAGGTTTTGAATCAGCACCGCCCCTTCGCGCCCCACATTCTCTTCGATTGCCCCAACCAACTCTCCTTGCACGGCTTGCTCACCAAATACAAACCCAGCCACAGCCACAATAATAATCAGCAGTGGGGCGATGGCGAAGATGGTGTAGTAGGCCAATGAGGCAGCCAGCATCGAGCCATTGTCACGGCCGAAATTAACGGCCGTGTCTTTAAGCAGGTTAAATATTAACAGGGCATACTTCTTAATCATGGTCATACTATTGTAGACTCAAAAACAGTAAAAAAGACACGAGATTACTGCTGAATATAAAAATCATCGAGGTCAATGCTACAAACTATCTAATCACAAACCTTCCTCTAGCTCTAGCCTCTAGCTCTAGCTCCCAAGCTAAGGCGTATATCCTCGAACTAGCCCTCGCCCCACAAATAGCGCGATTAACCCCAGCACAAGCGATCCTATGCTCATCAAAACACCCACATCAAAAAAGAAGATTTCCGGATAAAGACGAATCAACCCATCGGTGTAGGCAAAGGTCCACGTACCTGGAGGGAAGAGGAGCTCATGAAACTGAGTAAAAAACAGGCTCCAGCCGAGCAAAATAAAGCCCGCGATGCCAACAAGAATAACCGTCGTGGCAATACCCCCGTGAAAAATAGCCCGGTATCCCTCAAGGCGCGTACCGTGTTCTCGCAGCAGGTAGAAAAGGCCCCCGATGACAATAACGGCCGTAATCATCGCCACAATCCGAATCACATCCGTCAAGACCTTCACATCAATCATGTGTCCAATCTCACGCTCGTTGAACAATTTTTCACCCGTGTAGGGCAGCACCTGTTCATCAAGCATCCAAATCACATCCTCAGGCGATTGCCAGCTTTCCAAATAGGCAACAGAGACCAGGGCCAGCTCCAATCGATCAGCTTGAGTTAAGGGCACTAATCCCAGTTCTTGCTGTCGTGCTTCGCTTAAGAAGTTCAAATCAGGCGGAAAATTAGCTTTCCGATACTCCGTAATTGGATAAAGGGGATGAATGACCAAAGTAATCCACGTGAACCCTAAAAAGAATGGAATCGAAATAATGATTGCCCATTTTATGATTGATGTTGTATTTATGTTGTCCATGTTTTTCTCCAGTAAAAGCGGCAGGCTGTAAGCTTTAAGCTTTAAGTTTTCAAACCTTTCATCCTGCTACTCTGCTACCCTGCCACCATGATTTAATTAAGCCCTGGTAAGCCAGCTGCCCCTTCCTCAAGCAGATAGCGAATCACCAATGAATCGATGATTGTTTCAACGGGTGCTCGTTCATCAGTAAAGATAATGTCTGACGGGTTAAGAGGGACGGTGTTTTGAACGGCCGTATTCAACACAAGCCCCAGCAGTTCATCATCACCAACATTCAACTGCTGCAAATTCAAAGCCACATTGTCTGCTAACGTAGGCTGATTGGTCGCGATTAAGATGGTGTTAAGCGCATTTGGGACATCAATCGCATGCACGGATGGATAGACTTCTAATAAGGTTGTGGTCATTGCGTCAACTAAGCGGCGATCGTTTGGCGCACGCCCCACATTGATAGCCACCACGCCCGTTTCAGTTAGATGGGCCTGAATTTCTTCAAAATATTCTTGGGTTGTTAAATGCCACGGAATGTACGGCACTTTGTAGGCATCAACGGTAATGACATCGTATTGATGGTCAAGCTGATTGAGTTCGTAACGGCCGTCTCCCACAATGACATTGATATTTGGCTCCGTTAAGCCAAAATAATCTCTTCCAGCTTGTACAATTTCGGGGTCGATTTCAATGCCGTCTATGGGGATGGGGCCAAACGTTTGCGTATACTGTTTAGGAATGGTACCCGCCGCCAAGCCAACCACGGCGACTCGTTCAACAATTTGTGATTTTTGAGCCACCAGTTGCGGATCATTGTAAAACGGCGCGGCCAGCATAATGCTCCACACAGATATTTGCGGAATACGGCCGTTGTCACAATAAAAAGAGTGAAACGCCTGTCCTTCATTAAGCAAAAGGTAGTTGCAATCTCCCCACCTGACTACTTGAATGTAATTGTAGGCAGATTCTGTCTCAAACAGCTGCCCTTCATAAGTTTTAATCGCGCCTTGGCTCCAGCCTAAAATTGTGGGAATTAAGATCAGAGGCAGGATTAAACTTGCTAAGGCAGCCCGCTGATTTTGTTGCCATAGACCAAAGAGACCGACTAGCAGCAGAAAAACGCCGAAAATAACGGCCGTAATTCGTGACCCTACCGTTGGAATAACAAGCAGAACGGGCAGGTACGTTCCCAGAATGCTCCCCCATGTAGAAATGGCATAAATACGGCCACTAATCCGACCGGCTTCACCCACATCCTGTACGGCCAGTCGGATCGCAAATGGCGATATGCAGCCTAACAGCGTAATTGGCACAGCCAAGGCCAGCACAACCCCAACAAGAGAACTGACAACCACACCCGCATTGATGGCGGCTAAAGCCTCGGCCGCTGTTTTTAACAGCACGCTCATTAGCAACAAGAAAAAGACACTGGCAAAGCCCGCCACGCTTACAAGCGTATAAAAAACCGTTGGTTGTGGCCGTTTATCGGCCAGACGCCCGCCCAAAAAGTACCCCATTGTCAAGAAAAACAGCACTAGCCCAATCACATTTGCCCACACCAAATTTGAGGTCCCGTAAACCGTCTGCAGCATTCGGCTGGTGGTAAACTCAATCGCCAGCGTGCTCATGCCAGCTGAAAAAACGGTAAAGTACAGATATTTTCGATTTGGGGGTTGCAAGGTTTTCTCCGTCAAAAGTGTCAAGTATCCAGTGTCACGTCTCAGGTTTTATAAATTTTACCTGACAGTTGATAGCTGACACCTGACACCTTCTTTTAATTATCAATTTCAAATAATTCCATCATTTCATCAACAGTGAGGTGTTCTTTGTTTTCAAAAATGATCGTTAAAGATTGATCGTAAACCGTAAAGCTCTCATCGGCTCGACCAAGGGGAACGGTCTTTTTGCTATCTAAAAACTCCTGGACAAGCTGTGGTGGAATCAGATCGGGTTCGGTAAAAGTATCTGGTCGGAAAGTCCAGCCCGCAATCGTGGGGCTACGCTCAAACACAAAAACAGGCTCATAACCTAACTCGCCATCAAACAAGAGCTGATAATATTGGCTTGAAATTGGATACCGATCCGGCAGGCGCGTCACCACACCATAAATACGATTAGACACAACGGTGAGGTATTCTGCTTCTGACATCAACGCCAAATTGACCTGCAGTTTGACGTCGTCGTCCCTGCCGTCTGGTTTGGTCAACCAGCTAAGCTCTTCGTTCCGATATTCGCTTCGGCGTCGATATTCCCCCCCAACGTTGAGGCTTGTGGGCAGCGCATCATCCCATTTCTCGCTGAGAATCAGGGTGTCTGGCTCGACGTTCGTATAAATCCAGCCTGAACCTAGAAGCCAAGGATGGGGCAGACGGTACATGTTTAAAAAGGCGGTGGCGTAAACGGCCGTTGTGACCAATACGGCCGTTATTAGGCTATAGCGAACTAACGGCCGTTTAATTTGCCACAGCATCGCTGCCCCCATAATCATAAGAAATGGCACCAGCGGCTGCAGGTAGCGCATAAATTTCACAAAAAAAGTGCCCGTCGACAGAAAATAAGGGATGCACCACGCCAAAACAATCAGCATCGGTAGGGTCAAAATAACACGACGCAATGAACGATACTGAGTCAATGAGCTTTCATTAGTAATTGACGCTCTTGTCCAGCGCCACAGCCCTGGCGAAACCTGCCACAAAGCCCAAACAAACCCACCAAAGGCGACAAGACCAAGCAGTGGCCCCATACCCCACTTTAATTGCATTTCGATGTAGTATAAAAATGGAATCGAACCTGTGTACTGCCGCGTAAACGGCAAATCTGATTGACCACTCACCATCGCCCGTTGGGTAACGATATTATCAAGATAGCACGACCGCCAATCGAGTGCAGGGATCGTCACCGGGCCTGCTTGAACGGCCGGTGTCAAAACCTCACATGATAAATCCACAATGGCAAATGGATTTGTGACAAAAAATGAGGCAAAACTGATGGCGATGCCTAAACCAATGCGCCAAAGCCACCCTTTAGGCCACATTACCCAAATGACAATCGCCAGCGGCAAGAGTAAGATGATGGCGGCAAATTTGGAACCAACCGCTAACCCAACCATCACGCAACCGAGCCACAGCCACAGGCTAGCAACTCGTCTTTGTTTGCGTTCGGAATCAGGATGGTTACGTCTAGGAAATCGATGCAGGGCCTCTACCCAACACAGGATTGCCGCCACAATGAAAAAGGTTAAATAAGGGTCGGAAATAAAAAAATGGGCCAGCTGGATGTGCATGACATTAAATGTCAAGAAGAGGGCGCTTAAAATAGCAACGGCCGTGCCAAATAGTCTTCGTGCCAAAAAATAGGTCAGAATGATTGTGCCTAGATCAAATAAACCGGTCAGTGCGCGAGAAACGGCCGTTAAATGCACAAACTCCACAAACTGCCCGCCATTCAGCAAATCTTGAGACAAAAGCCAATCTTCAGGTAAACGTGGCAATAGACGGGGTGCCAACCACTCGCTCCAGCGGGTAGCCGAAACGCCCAGATAAAGCGGGAAATGCCCATAGGCAAACGCTCTTTGCTCATCCTGTGGCACCACAATCCCCGGACTGTCCGCATCAGCAGGCCAATAAAACGGATTAAATGTCGCTTGATTGGGAACAAGCGCATTTGCCAAAGAGGGTGGGGCTTCAATCGTTGTGGCAACCCACGTAATGTATCGTTCGTCAGGATGGTAATGCTTATAATCGTCCCAATCCAAACCCGTCCAGCGAAAAACGGCTGCAATCGCAACAATGGCAAACAAAATGAGAATTTCAACCGTTAACCGAGTAAGTTTAGACAAAAACCACACAAAAAAGACCGGCTAAAAGGCACCGGTCTTCTCCAAAATTCTTTACTTTTTACAAAAATAGCCCCTTGACTATTCCATGAAGATACAGCATTGGGTTAAATGATTTTACCCAAAATGCTGTAGGGATTACTCAACGGCTTCTTCACCTTCGCCTTCACCTTCACCTTCGCCTTCACCCTCTTCACCTAGTTCATCTAAGTCAACTTCAGCGCGGGCAACCTCGAAACGAGCCACAACGGTGTCTGGGTCTGCCAAGATGGTCACGCCTTCAGGGGCAACCAAATCACGAACAAAAATAACGCTGTCCGCTTTTTTAATCAACGTCATATCAATTTCAATTTCTGAAACCAAATCATTTGGTGCCGCTTCAATTTGAACGGTTTGCGTTGTAAGCGTGGCAATACCTAAACCTAGCTCTTCTGGTTCCGCCATACCAACCGTAACCAATCCAGCATCTGACGTAACGGTCCCTTGCATGTCTACCTCTAAAAAGTCAACATGAATCAAGTCACCACGAGTCAGGTGCTGTTGAATTTCGCGGGTCAGGACTGTCCTCTTCTTTTTACCCACTTGCACATCAATCAATTGGGTCTTACCGGCAACGCGCAATACACGACGCAATGGCCCATTTTCTACTTGGATATGCTCTGGTTCACTCTGCCCATAGATTACGGCGGGAATAATGCCCTCACGGCGTAATTGTTTTACTTTTTTTCCGGTCACAGCACGCGGTTGCGCTTCGACAACGAGTCTTTCGTTTGACATGATACGAATCCTTGAATTAATATTTCCTCGGACTTGAGGGGAATTTTAGACGTACGACAATCGTAACGGTATAATTTTGGTAATTGTCTTTTATAATGTTTCAGACTGTCTAAAACATTGTAAAATGGACGCTAAAGTATAACAATTAACCGTGAATCGTCAACAAACAATTTACAAGAGATAACGAAAAAAGAATCAGGATTTTAAACATGACGCAAAGCTCAACAAAATTAGATAATTACTTTTCTGCAATCCAAACCAAAGGCAACATCATTTCTGAAAAGCTTGCCAAGCGTTGGAGTGAATCAACGCTTAAAATGATGGGTCTCTATATGGCCAAAGATGGCAAAAAGGCGTTATCTGGCCAACTCCCTCAGGAGCTTTCAGATCAATTAAATCGGGTTTTTCGATTATTGCACTTTCCCAACACCAATATGCCAATGCAAGAGTTCCAAAGTGCAGTGGCGCGCCGTGGCGGTCACTCTGACCCCCAATTTGCTAAATTAGCGATTATTGGTGTTTTTCATGGTTTAAAAACGCTGATTGACAAAGACACCACCGATAAAGTGTCTGAATCTTTATCGCCTGAAATTCGTGAGGTTTGGGATAACGCCTGATTTAATTTTTCAGGTGATTTGATATGAGCCTCGACTCAACAAGAAGACTTTTTCTCCCTACTACTCTGTTCGCCTTCCTCATCCTTTTGCTAGCTGGGTGCAGTTCGTCACCCGAAGCAATCTCCTCTCGCCCCGATTCGTTCGAGGTTACGGTTGCGGCAGATGGCGAAACGCTTAGCCTGACCTCTACCGCGGCCACGGTGCGCCAGCTGCTTGAAGCTAATGATATAACGCTCGATGAGCTTGATGAGCTTGATCCGCCCGGATTTACACCTCTATCAGATGGTTTAATTGTTGAAATCACCCGCATTACTGAAAGTTTCGAGGTCATTCAGCAAACGATACCTTTTGAGCGTCAGTTTGTACGGAGTGAATCGATGAGTGAATCGGACGATCCGCGTATTGTGCAGGCTGGTGCAGACGGGCTTCAGGAAACCACCTGGCGCATTGTGTATCGTGATGGCTTGGAGTCAGAGCGATGGCCCACCAACAGCGTCATTATTGATGCCCCCATTGAAGAAATTGTAATGGTGGGGATTGGCGCAGTCAGTGGCAACGTCAATTTTTCGGGACTACTGGCTTATATTAGTGATGGGGTGCCGGTACTTTTACGTGGGTCTTCTGATTTTCCAGTTCAGTTAAGCAACATCAATCAGCTAGACAACCGCGTTTTCAAATTGTCACCAACGGGTTCCCATTTGCTGTTCACGCGGGCAGAAGATGAATCTGCGACGCAAATCAATAACAGCCTGTGGGTCGTAAGCACACAGCCTAACTCGGAGCCGCGTTCTCTCAATGTTGAAAATGTGCTGTGGGCGGATTGGAATCCGGCCAAAACTGAGCTATTAGAGATTGCTTACACCACAGCGATCCCAACCGATGCCCCACCGGGCTGGGAAGCCAACAATGATTTATGGGTGGGCGATGTTTTGCGCTCCGAAACGGCCGTTTTT
>JBCCFD010000321.1:0-9577 GCA_039029915.1 Chloroflexota bacterium | reverse complement strand
TGAACAGACGTCGTTTGTGGCGGGGGGAATAGGTTTTGAATTGGGCGGTTTCCTCGAGCTGAGGGGTGAGGTAAGCAACGGCCGTATCGTTCCACTGCGACTGGACAATGGCCTTGACCGCTTTGCTAAACTGCTCTAAATTTCTCGGGTTTTCGGTTAACCAATCTGCCTCAATTAAACTGTTCGCGGGGGCCAGTCTGCCTAAATACCCTGCTGCAAATCTAGGCGTGAGGCGGGCACCGTAAACCGTGAGCGGCAGGTGGTATGTCAGTCGTAATCGGCGGGTGTGAATGGGTTTTAAACATTGAGGCGGAACGGCCGTTTGGGCAAGCTGTGCCTCATCATGGGTAACAACAGTGCCCCGATGGATAAAAAAGTAATCAAAGAACGACTCAGGAATCAGATTGTCGGGAAGCGATAAAGAGTCTTCGCTATCAATTCGTAGCTCCCAAAAAAAGGTAATGCCTAAATTGAGCGGACCTGGCCGTTTCTTAAAGCTGATTTTCATCGCTTGTATCTATTAGCGAGCTCTTGAATGTGAGCTGGCCCAACCTCACAACAGCCGCCAATAATTGTGGCGCCATCTTTGAGCCACTGGCCGACATGGTTTGCATAACGATCCGGCCCCAGATCTTCTCGTGCCGCTAGGGCCTCCACGGTGGATCCTTTTTCTTTAAAAGAGGAGGTGATTTTGGTAAACCCATTGGCGTACCCGCCGACCGGTACTTTATTGTTGACCAGTTGGGTGATGGCTTGGGTAATGGCTTCAGGGATGGAGCAGTTGACCAAAAGAGCCTCGATATTGTACTCAGTAAGCAGTGGCAGAATCGCCTGTACGGGTTCCCCTGAGCGGAGTTTGGCACCGTCTTCATCATCAACGGAAATGGAGAGCCAGATTGGTTTGGAAACGGCCGTTGCCCCCATCAAGGCACCCCGTGCCTGCTCAACGGACGACATCGTTTCAATCAAAAAGAAATCAACATATTCCCCTTGAATTTGAACAATCTCAGCATAAAGCGCTGCCGCTTTATCCACAGGTGGCGCTAAATCTGGGCGGTACGACCAGCCGAGTGGCCCCAAACTGCCAGCTACCCGTCCTGAGCCGAAGCCGTCTCGTGCTTTAACCGCCAAGCGACACGCCTGATGGTGCATGGCTTCAAATTGGTCTCCCAAACCGATGGGGTCAAGCCTGTCTCGCTGGATGGCATAGCTAGCGGTTGTGGCGATATCGGCACCCACTTTAAAATAGTCGCTGTGAACGGCCGTTATCAGCTCTGGATCATCGAGTAACGCCTGGGCTGAAAATAAGCCTGTAGGTTTGTTGGGAGCGCGCGCAATGAGCTCTTGGCCCATGCCGCCGTCTAAAAGTGTAATCTTTGTCATAATTTTACCGATGTGGTTCCCTTGGTGAGCGTCCGGTTAGGCGCGTCATCATTTGATATCCCATCCAGCGGAAAGGCTCTAGTGGAATGGGCGCAAAGTCGCCATTAACAAAAGGCATGCCGCGCCAATATTCTTCTGATTTGCTATACAAATCGGTCAAGACGCGTCCAGCCATGTTTGCCGCCGTGACGCCGTGACCGCTGTATCCTAAGGCATAGTATACGTTTTTGTACTCACCCCGCACGCCCATCGAGCAGTTGCGTCGAAGCGTTATGGCTAAGGTGCCGGTCCATTGATGCACCCGTGGCAGTTGGCGACTGCCTGACAAATATTGCCCCATTGTGTTGTGCATATCTTCAAAAGCGGGTGCAGCGCTGTACGGACTATTAGGGTAGGCGGTGCGATTGTTGAAAAGATAGCCGTATGAAATGTTGCTCCCGCCGCCGAACACGATGTGGCCCTCGTTTGTCTTCGTGGCATAGGATATGCGGTTGAGGTCATCCGAAAAACCGGCCGTACTGTGCCAGCCCAAATTTTCGGTGGTTTGATCATCAAGCGGATCAGTGGCAAAGACGTGCGAATGAAGCGGGAAGAACGATTTACGGAAATAGCCCAGCTTGCCCGTGTAGCCATTGGTTGCCAGAACGATGGCTTTGGCTTTAACAACGCCGTTTAGGGTTTCTACCTCGATAATGCGGCCTTCAGTTATTTTTGTAACGCGCGTGTTTTCGTAAATCTGAACGCCTTGCGCTTCCAAAACGGGCTTCAAGGCGCGAATAAACTGCACGCCATTAAGCTGCCCTTCGCTGGGATCAAATAGCCCGCCGTAAATGCCGTTGAGGTTGATTCTTTTTTTGACTTCATCTGCCTCTAAAAATTGAATAGGAATGTCGATGCTGTTCAGGTACTCAACTTCTTCTTTGGCCTCAAGCGCCCGCTGTTCATCTGTGAACACTTCAAAACAGCCATCCCGTCGATAGCTCACGTCAAGATTGTGCGTTTTGATGATGCTGTCGATGCCATCAATCATGCTGTGGGTGGCTCGATAGACGCGCCCCGTCATGTCATCACTCATGGGGCCGGTGCCATAAACCCAATTAAGCATCATGCCGCCGTTGCGGCCACTGGCTCCGTTGGCCAGCGCTTTGGCTTCCAGAATAACAACCCGCTTTTCGGGATATCGTTCGCTGAAGTGATAAGCGGTGGAAATGCCTGTGTAGCCACCGCCGATGATGCATAAATCGGCCGTGTCGTCATTAGTTAAGGGGGTATTGGGTTGATAATTGGGGGTGTAGGCCGCCCAAAGGGAGCGATTTTCGTCGATGTCTAGCTTTTCCCAGCTGGTTGGGTAGCCCAGTCGGGCCATACCGCTGGCGGCTTGAATCAGCCCGTATTCGATGCGTTTGGTTAAGGATTGGGTCATGTTTAGCTTGAAGCTGTCAGCTATGAGCTATCAGCGTGTCCTTTTGTGGAAATAGTTTGTTAGTTCTTTAGCTTGTCAGCTAGGCAGCAAAAAAATCCGTTCAATCGGCACATCGGCGTGCCCCTAGCCACGTTGCCTTCGTGATGATGTCGGTATTGTACCTGAAGAGATAGGATAAGAAGGGAAAAAGAGAGGATAGCCGAGGGTATTGGGTGATCAGTTAATGGGAGGAGAGAGCTCGAGTTAGAGGATGAAGCGAGAGTTAGGAGGCTTGAGAAGAGAAAGAAGAGAAAAGAGTAGAGATTGGTACGGTGGCGGATTAACAAGCCGCCGGTCCCCAATCCCTATTTCCTGATCCCCAATCCCTAATCCACTGCTACGACAAAATCACGAATTTCATACCCTTCGATGAGGTCGTTGCGCGTGATGTTTGGGTCTTGCTCAATGCGCAAGCCCGGCATGGTGAGGAACCGAGTCAGGAAAATATCGGTTTCTTCGATGGCGATAAACGCGCCCGGGCAGCGATGGTAGCCATCACCAAAACTCATGCCAAAGGGTTGGACTCGTTTGGATAAGTCGCGGTGGGTACACACGATATCGCTTGGGTTACCAACCGCTTCTTCATCAAGATTAGTGTCATAAATGTGCAGTTCTATAAGGGCGTTATTGGGTATGGTGATAATTTCACCATCGGCTCCTTCAAGCTCGATTGGAGAAGTCGTGCGACGGTGCAGCTTGCCAACGACTGGTTCTAAACGGAGGATTTCATGGAGGATGTCGTGCCGTTCTTTGTGCTCAGCTGCTAAATAATCGTTACGAAGCCGCTCGTTTTTCAACATGTGGTAAGCGGCAACTGAAATAAATTCGCGGGTTGTGACCATACCAGCGGCGTTGAACAAAAGGCACTCGGTTAAAATTTCTAGCGGTTTGTACTCTAAATCGATCAGATGAGAAATTAGGTCGTCTTGACGCTCTTGTTTGCGGGCATTGATAGCGGGGCGCACATCAAACCAAAAGAGGCGGAAGGTGTGATACTGACCAACCAAGAACTGCTTGATACCTTTGAGCGTTCTGTAATCTTCTTTGCTCATAACGGGCATATCGAAAAATACGGCCGTTCGCTGCCGCATCCCCTCAATGTCACTGTTGGTCATGCCAACGACCTTTGACGCCACGCGTACGGCCAGCTTCATCGTTAAGTCACTGAGGTCTAAGCGACCTACCTCTTTAAAATGGGCTAACATTTCATCGACATAGTTGACGATCATCTCGTCGTATGCTTTCACTGCTTTGGGCGTAAAAAAGCGAGCCGTGTTTTTGCGCAGGGCGTGGTGCTCAGGCCCTTCCTTGTAAAGCATTGGATCATTACCGAGAGACATTGTTTCGCCTATGAGCTCTGCCTGAAAACCGGCCTGCTTGACTGAGCTGCCCCGCAAAATAGTGCGAGCCACTGCATAGTTGTGTACGTGCCAGACATCGTTGGCATCTTTGTAAATGGAACGGCCGTCTGCGGCACCGTAATCATTTGTTTGTTGCTTAGAGGCGTGATAGGGACAGCCAGTAATCTGAGCATTCGTTTCATCAGGTAGCGTGTTTATGGTCATAATCATACTCCTTGTAGGCAGACAGAGGCGCCAATCTCAGTGCTAAGCGAGGCATGGCGTCGCATTAACATGCTGATTGGGTTTAGATGTTGAATGTTATTTTAATGAAAACGGCTCTTGAATGATGCGAAGAATCGACTCCCCGATCCATTGATGATGACCGTTTTGGTTTAGTTTTCCAGAAGTTCCTAGTTGTTTATTATGTAAACAACTAGGATTGCTGCTGAGCATTGCGAATCATTAAACCTGATACGGATTCATAAAGAGCAATACTAGGGATAATAGAAGAAGTTGAAATTTAACCACTGTTAATCCCTAGTTTGATTATCGGTAATCATTACCGTAACTTCAAGACACTTTTGTCATGTATTAATTTTCTTCTTCATTTTCACCATCTTCACCAAAGCTGCTGAGGTCTTCAGCCATTTGGCGCAAACGGGCCTGCACTTTATAGTGAATACTACCTTCCGGGTAATTGCCTTCGGCGTCTCGCTTACCGGCGGCTACCCCTGTTAGCTGCTCAATACCTTCATCAATGGTGGCAATCGAATAGATGTGGAACTGCTTGCTCTTAACTGCCGTTATCACATCTTCATGCAGCATCAAGTTGATCACATTACTCTTTGGGATCATGACGCCCTGCTCACCCGTTAAGCCTCGCGCTTGGCAAACGCGGAAAAAGCCCTCAATCTTTTCATTTGCCCCACCAATCGGCTGCACTTCACCTTTTTGATTGACCGAGCCGGTCACCGCGATGCCCTGCTTAATAGGAACCCCGCTCAAACTTGATAAGAGGGCGTAAAGTTCGGTTGACGAGGCGCTGTCACCATCGACACCGCCATAATTTTGCTCAAAAGTGAGGCTGGCGGATAGAGAAAGAGGTTGGTCAGCTGCATAGCGTCCACCTAAGTAACCCGTTAGCGTAAGAACACCTTTTTGGTGCAGCGGCCCCGACATCTCTGTTTCCCGCTCAATGTGGACAATGCCGCTGTCACCCATGTAGACGCTGGCCGTAATGCGCCCCGGTTGGCCAAAAGCGTACTCACCGTTGTCTAAAACGCTCAAACCGTTCACTTGCCCTACCTCTTCACCATCGGTGGCCACGAAGATCGTGTTGTCAATCATATTTTGATGGATGCGCTCTTCGGTCCAATTGGCGCGGTAGATGCGTTCATGAAGCGCCTGCTGAACGTCTTCGGCTGAAACAATCTCTCGCTCAAAGGTGCCAGCCCAGTAGTTCGCTTCGCGCAGCAGGTCGGTAATGGCGCCAAAGCGGGTGCTTAGCTTTTTCTGGTGATTGGCCAGACGTATACCGTATTCAATGACTTTGGAAACGGCCGTTTTGTCAAAATGACGCAAGGCTTCCTTGTGGCAGCGCGTGGCAATAAATTGAGCATACGACATTTCCGTTTCGTCATTTCGCGCCATTTCAATGGCAAAATCCGCTCGGACTTTAAAAAGATCGCCAAAATCACGGTCTTGTTCGTGCAGTAGATAGTAGAGGCCAGGACTCCCCATCAAAATGATCTTTAGCGAAAAGGGAATGGGTTCTGGGCTAATCGAATTGGCAATGACAGGCCCATTTTCACCTTGCGTGGCGATGGGGACGCGTAGTTCACCATGACGAACAACCCGTTTAAGCTCTTCCCAAGCTCGGGCATCCCGCAGGAGATCGCTGGCCATCAAGATGAGGTACCCACCGTTGGCGTGATGAACCGTGCCGGGTTGAATCAGCGAAAAATGAGTGGTTAGGCCGCCGCCCACAAGTTCATATTCAATGCGACCAAACAACTGATGGAAGGTGGGGTTGGTTTCCAAAATAACTGGTGCACCATTGACGTTTTGATTATCAACCAACACATTTACCGCATAGCGGCGTAAATCAACTTGAGGCTGCTGACCTCCTTCAGCGGGCACCATAGTGGTGAGCTGGGTAAGCAGATCGTCATGTACTTCTGATAGATAGAGGAGCAGCTCCTCCTCCTCTTCGTATTGGGTGCGTAACGTATCAAAGTAATGCAGGATGGCTCCATCGGCCACCTCGCGGTCAATTCCAACTAGCTTATCACGCACCTCTTGATTGGCTTTGTAAATAGCTTCCATCGCCGTTTGTAGAACCTCATTGAGGCCGCGCTGAACTTCCTCTAGCTTTTGGCGGTCTTCGGGGCTAATTTGTGCCGCTTGCTCTTGAGTGATGGGTTTTCCATCCACAAGAGGGGCCAGCGCATAACCTTGAGCCGTTTGGATTAGGGCAAAGTTTTGCTCGCGGGCCGTGGCGTTAACGTGAGCCAGCTGTTGATTTTGAAATGTTTCAAATTCTTGCTGAACGGCCGTTACTGCTTCCTGATACGCTTCAGTAGCAAATGCAGCCGGTAAATCTCGCTGAATAGATTCGACAAGCTGAGCCATCTGCTCCTTGAATTTGACTGCCTCACCGGGGCGCATTTCGATGGCGCGAGGCTCATGGGGTACAGAAAAGTTGTTGACATAAATCCAGTCGTCTGGTGTTTGCCCTTTGGCGGCGTGTGCCTGTAAAAAACGTTTGATAGCGGTGGCCCGGCCGGTGCCCGTTTCACCTAGCACAAAGATATTGTAGCCTTCGCTTTGAATGCCAACACCAAATTCAATTGCTCGCGTCCCTCGCGGCTGACCAATAATTTGGGTGCTTGCCTCTAATGAAGCGGTTGTTTCAAATTCAAATTGATTCGGATCTATGGTGTATCTTAGTTGCTCATGTGAAAGTGGGTTCATACGATTGCCTTTTTCGCTTGACGATTGTGAGGGAAAGGAAAATAAACCGCTTACTTTGTCGCTATCTCTTTTTTTCCATTCACCTAATTGGTATTATTACGCTAACCCTAATCGGTGGCAAGGTAGCCAAGTGTCAAAGTCGTGAAGGTACAGAATGATGCCCTTGATAACCTGTAACTTGCAACTATTTGATACCTGATACCTGATACCTGACACTTATTTTATGAATAACTATGCAGTAGAAGCACAACAATTGACACGAGTTTTTGGCGAGAAAACGGCCGTTTCTGATCTCAATCTGCAAGTGGCAGAAGGGGAGTTTTTTGGTTTTCTCGGCCCAAATGGGGCCGGGAAGTCAACCACCATCAATATGCTTGTTGGTCTGTTGCGTCCAACGATGGGCACGGCGTATATCGATGGGATTAACCTGTGGGAAAACCCTTTAGAAGCTAAACGACGGCTGGGCGTATTGCCTGAAGGCATGCAGCTGTATCAGCGGCTCACGGCCAGAGAATTTATCCAGTTCTCAGGCACCATGTATGGCGTGGCTCGTGATGAAGTCCAACGCCGCAGTGAAGAACTCATGGACCTGCTTGATTTGAAAGACGCAGCGGATAAGCTCATTGTGGATTACTCTCACGGGATGCGTAAAAAGACGGCGCTGGCTGCGGCGATTATTCATTCCCCCCGCGTGCTCTTCTTGGACGAGCCGTTTGAAGGGGTAGACGCTATTTCGGGTCGCATTATCCGAGACGTCTTGCAACAGCTCAGACAAAGCGGTACCACAATCTTTTTCTCCTCACATATTTTGGAAGTCGTAGAGCGGTTGTGTACGCGACTAGCGGTGATTGCAAACGGCCGTTTAGTGGCTGAGGGCACTCTTGAAGAGTTACGCACTCAGGCCCAAACGGGGGATAACACCTCGCTAGAAGAGCTTTTCCTAAAAGCAGTAGGTGCTGAAGACGAAGGGCTTGGAGAGACTAAGCTGTCATGGCTGAACGAATAGCCACCTCTCGCCAGGGCCTGGTTCGCCCCATGCTGTGGCTGCGGGGGAAGCTGACCATTCGCCAATTTACCCGTGAGCGAGGACGCATCATTGGGGCTGTTTTTGCCTTTTTGATTTTTGGACCAATGATAGCGGGGGCAACTTGGGGAACGGCTATTGCCTATAGAAATCTACCCGAGCATTTAAACACCGGTCTGCTGGGCGGCATCTTTGTTTTGCTTTGGTTTGTATGGCTGGTATTCCCAATCGTTTTTTCATCAATGAATGAAGCGATGGATATTTCTCGTCTGCTGATGTATCCGCTTACTCGGCGTGATATGATTTTGGGCACCTTGCTTGGGACCGTTTTTGATTACCCGACTTTTCTTATTTTGCCGCTGTTTGGGGCCATGATTTATGGTTTTGGCTTCAATTTACCCGTCTTAATCGCCATCTTGTTGGGATACGCGCATGCGGTGATTATTGGCCAGCTTATTTTAACCGTGCTCGGTGGGGTTGTACAAAGTCGGCGCTTCCGCGATATCTCAATTATCTTTTTCTCGCTGTTAGGCGGCTCCTGCTATTTTTTACAGCAAGGGTTCATCTCTTTGGTAGAGCGGTTTGGTGCAGATTTAAGTCAGGAGGCGGTGCTGGCTTTACGGCCGTTAAGCGTGCTGCAGTGGTTTCCAACGGGGGCGCTGGCTCGATTTGTTGAGCAAGCGCAGCTTGGCAACTGGTCAGCTGCCCTTTTATGGTTGTCCTATTCCACGCTCTTTTTAGGCTTGTTCACGACAATTTGGGTATCTGGACTGTATCGTTTGGCAACGGGGCAAGGGTTTCTATTCAATGCTAAGCCGAAACCAGAAAAAGAGCTGTCGAAACCGAAGACCAATCGTGACTTCAGTGGGCAAATCCGTGGCCTTCCTGAGGATATCTCCGTCATTTTTATTAAGGAGATGCGTCTCAATTGGCGGAATCCGCAGCGGCGAGTGGCGTTATTACAGGGGCTCGTTTTCCCTGTGTTTATGGGGACGGGCTTGATTTTTGGTACGGGAGATGAGATTTCCTGGAATAATCTGCCGGATTTTGCGTCATTAACCTTAGCCCCCTATGCGCTATTTACCTTTTGGGCCACCTGTCAGAATATGCTGGCTTGGGAGGGTCACGGCTTGGCCTCATTTCTACTAATGCCAATCCCGCGAAAGCGCATCTTTTTAGGAAAGAGCTTGGCCTTATTTATTGCGGCGAGTGTGCCTTATCTCGTGGTGGGGATCACTTTACTCATTTTTTTACCGAGCTTGCTTGCCTTAGCCTCAATTTTAACCGGCTTGGCGATGGGGATTGTGACGCTGGCGGTTACTGCCGTATCTTCGGTCCTGTTTCCGATTCGGGTCAATGTTGAAGTGAAACAATCGCGGAGCAGTTTTCAGA
>JBCCFD010000320.1:0-9580 GCA_039029915.1 Chloroflexota bacterium | reverse complement strand
CTTGACACAAAAAAGGAGAACACACATGCCAACAATTTTTGACCATTCAGATCCCCGCTATTTGATTGTGTTTGCTAATGACGAAGAAGGCCATAATCACGCTGAAGAAATCAGCCTTATGCTTAAAAAGTGGGTAGAGGTATTAGGAACCGCTAAATCCCGGTTTGGCGTGATTCAGGTGAATCATGCCCATGAAGAACATGATGACGACGAAGATCACGAACACGAACACGTTCGTGATGAAGAGCAGGAAAATGCTATAACCGCTATGGCAACCGCCTTTCGACGGGACAATCGCGCCCGTGTTAACGAAATAACGACCGGTTATGCGACCGTGATTGCGCATGAAATTAAAGAAGAGCAGTGGGAAACAGCAAATACCCGCACCAATCAGTTTGCCAATTACATGTTTGGTGTTCGTGGGCAAATGTTTAAAGATTTGGACAGCGCCAAAGCATGGCTCGATGAAATTGCGGATTTAGACCCCATTGCGTTAGACACACCTGGTCAAAGCGGTGATAAGGCGGCCACAACAGCCATCTTTTATGGCAGCACAACCGGCAATACGGAAATGATAGCCGAGCAGGTACAGTCGGCATGGCAGAATGCCCACAGCGAAACCCCACCGATTGTCAATGTGGGCAATATGGCGGAGCTGATGAAATTGCTGTCCTACAACAAAATTTTGGTGGGCATTCCGACGTGGAATATTGGCAAACTGCAGGACGATTGGGAGATTGTTTATCCCTATCTTGATCAAGTTGATTTGAGTGGTAAGACGATTGCGATGTTTGGGATTGGCGACCAGTATGGATATCCTGAAAATTTCCAGGATGCGCTCGGCATTTTAGGGCGTAAGTTTTTGGAACGAGGAGCCAAGCTTATTGGCTACACCAGTATTGAAGGGTATGAACATTCTCACTCGGTTGGCGTGGATGGCGACCAGTTTATGGGGTTGGCGATTGATGATATTAATCAGCCTGAAATGACTAACGGCCGTATTGAAGCGTGGGTGACCCAAGTCCAAAACGAGTTCGCACAGGAATAGGGTCAAGATGGGTGAGCCGGTTGAGTTGCAACCCAGTCGAAAACGGCCGTTTACCTTTTCCACACGCGATATTCTAATCATGGTCACCTTGGCGCTGGTGCTTGGGGTGATTACGATTCCCATCCAGCTAGCCAGCGTTACCCTCAATGTAGCCGCACCGGTTGCGCAGCGATTGCTGAGCGGTGCCTACCTGATCGGCCCTCTCCTAGGGGGTTTTATCTTTCGACGGTACGGCGTCGCTTTTTTGATACCTCTGCTTTCTTCACTCGTTTGGATAGCAACCAGCGCATTTGGATTCACGGTCCTGCTTCTTGGGTTTTTCTTAGGCATTTACTGTGAAATTGGGATGTGGATCGGCACGCGCTACCGGCATTTTGGGCAGGTTCACCTGATGATTGCTGGAATCATGGCGGGCACCTGTAGCTTTGTCATCAGCGGGTTCCTCTTTGGACTACAAAACGTGCCACTTTGGTTAAGTGGTCTTTACTGGATAATGCAGATGATAGGTGGTGGCGCAGCAGGGCTTTTAGCCTTTCAATTTGCACAAGCGCTCAAGCGCACCGGTATGTTAAACAACATGCCCTTTGTTTTAGATGAGTATGATGAAATTTAAGCTGATTTTATTAACGTTAACTGTTTTATTGCTTGTGGCCTGCGGGCGGGCACCAGCAGCAGAGCCGATTGTTGTGGTGTCAGAGACGGCCACGACCCGAACAATTGAACATACATTTGGCACAACGGAGATTCCTAAAGAGCCACAGCGGGTTGTCCTGCTTGGCGAAGAGGGATTGTTGGCCAACTTGCTTGACGTGGGGATTCAACCGCTCATGTCGCTGGCTAATGTCCCTGACTATTTGCCCCTGATCAGCGATGAAGAGCAGGCCAACCTGGATATCTATAGCTCAACCGGAAATGTTTCAATTGAAACGATTCTTCTCTATGACCCAGATTTAATTATTGGCAGCCCCCTTTTCATCGAACGCGCCGGATACGGCCGTTTATCAGACATTGCCCCAACGGTAGCCGTTGGAGGAACGAGCACCGAATCCTATATTGATACAGCAGCTTTGTTTGGGTTGAGAGACCAAGCAGAAGCTGACGTGGCGGCCTTTGAGGCGCTGATCGTGTCAGAATCAGAGCGGATTCAGGCGGATCAAGTCACGGTGTCGGTAGCAGCCGTTTACTCGGGAGTCAACGTGGCTATTTTTATTGATGGTCCAAATCCACAGCCAGAAATGCTGAAAAAGATGGGCGTGAGAATTTTGCCTGAAGGGGAAGATCAAGAAGCAGCCCGGTTCCGAAACGGCCGTGCCTTTATTGACGAAGAGCGACTTGACCTCATTGCCGGTGAAAAACTCATCATGCTTCAAACCGATAGTGTTGATGGTGAGATGGACGCCGTGGCAGAAATGACCCGCGATCCGCTTTGGCAGCAGCTTACGGCCGTTAAAAATGGACAAGTGGCAACCCTAGACCGTCTTGGATACCCAGGCTTTCGTGGCCAGCAGCAACTGCTTGCTGACCTTGTGGCCATTTTAGAATAGCCGCTAACAGCATGACACCGAACACATCGTTGTGATAGGTGTTCGGATAAGCAGTAAGGAGACCACAATGTGCAACCACATGCAATATCTTGCCAAAGTAGATGAGTATCGATGGGTCGGCGTTTGCGAACACGGCACCGTTCATCTCACTTGGGACAATATGGTTATCTTTTTAGGGGTTAGTGAGCTAAGAGAACTAGGTTTTGAGCTAGATGTTGCCATCGTTGAAGATAATGATTTTTCAAAGCAAATAAAGATTTTGGATGAAGAACGCTTCATTCAAAGTGAAGGGTTCTTTGACATTTGGATCGGCGGTTACGCCGTGCGATTAAAACCCGTTGATTATTTGATCTTTGGCTCAATGATCAGCAAGGCGCTTGATAGTATTAATTTCAACATGCAGCTCCCACCCAGCTCAATGGCGATTACAGTCAATGCTCAGATCGAAACAGGGAACGAGATGTTTGTAGAAACCGATTTATGGTTTTCAAAAAATTGAGCGAAATAGGAGATAGCATAGGTTACTTTTAGGAGAATCAAAACTTTTGTTAAGTGTTCCGAAGTTTCTAATTTGAAAACCTTGCTAGATAAAAGCTTCGGAACCTCGAGGAAACGAAGTTTATTGCCGCCGTTTTATTCAAAGCAGGAACTTCGTTTCACTTAATACTTCGTTACATAAGAAATTTTAAATTTTTCCAGAGAAGAAGTATTTAAAAACTTTGGTAACAAAGTACTTAAGCTGCTTTATTTCAGAGTCATTTTTGTTCTCCACATGGCCTAAGCTTTTATTGAAGATGAAAAAAATAGTCACAACAGTCATGTCATTATTGATGCTATTTTTACTTTCATGCGGCGGTTCGGAAGCGTCATTTGTATTTGATGAAGACGTAGAAACCCGCTTTGTGACTGATGCATTTGGTGAGGTAGAAGTGCCTGCTGATCCCCAGCGCATCGTGGTTGTTGATGAAGGCACAATGAGCGACCTTTTAGCATTGGGCGTGACCCCGATTGCTGTTCACGATTGGGGCCGTCGGGATTTCACCCTCTTTCTAAATATAGATCCTGAAGAAATTCAAAGCGTAGGGTCTTCATCAGGCCCTAATTACGAGGCGATTTTAGGCTTACAGCCAGACCTTATCATTAGCCGTGAAGAGCATATCAGCTTTCTATCTGGTCGAGAGAGGCAAAGATTAGAGGCCATTGCTCCAACCGTGTTTAGTCCGGCGCAATCTGTCGATTGGCAGGGTCATCTCACCTTTATTGGCGAGGTGGTTAACAAACAAGATGAGGCGGCAGAGATTATTGAAATTTACGATGCGCGGCTGGCAGAGTTCAGCACGGCCTGGGCAGAATCAGGTAACGATCAAACGATTGGCATCGTGCGGAGCCGTGAGGGCGGACTGCAGATATACGCCAAGGAGTCCTTTATCTCTGATACGGTTACTTCTGCTGGGCTAATCTTTCCTGAGGCTTACGTTGAATTGCCCCGACGAAACAGCATTTCGCTGGAAGAGATTGATACGTTAGACAGTGATTATCTTTTCTTTATGGTGCGCAATGAAGATGAGGCGAAAGCGTTTGTAGAAGCTTCTGAAAGCCCCCTGTGGGGGTTTTTGCCCGCTGTGCAAAATGAACAGGCCTATCAGGTCAACTGGAGCGTTTGGGTGGCCGGCTGGAATGCGGTGGGTGCGCAGCTTGTGCTTGATGACCTCTTCTTTTTTCTGATTGGTGATCAATCGTCAACACCGAACCCGTTTTTGGCTGAGCTAGTGATTCCAGAGTTTGGTCCGGAGTTTGATGTAGCTCGATTTGAGGAAGAGTGATTCGTCTTGCCTTGATGCAGCATATCCTAAAAAGTGCGCCGCTTTTTTAAGCAAAATCAAAGTTAAATGGTGACTGTTTCGTCAACCGCTATTTGACGGACAAAAACCGAGCAGAAGGTTAACGAAACCTCGGGTTCTGTTTATCAGTATTCCAATTATTTGATGCTTGACAGAACAGTTGAAGGGAATTGAGGGGAAGATGGTTTCCCCATAAGGAGAAAAATGAATATGCACAAAGTTGGCGATTTGGGATGCCGCCCAAATCGCCTAAGTGTGAAACGTGTCTCAGGAAAGACGATATTCACGTGTCTACATTTTAGCGGATACGGCCGTATCACCAAATTCCTTCCAATTTAATTTACTTTGCGGGTGACTAGAAAACTGTTCCGGTGTGTGTATTAACCGTGTCTGTTTACACGAACGGCAAACCGCGAGCCGCCAGCAAAAAATCTTTTGATTGATGCGTTTTTAAGTAAAGTCTAGTCAGTATTTTAATAAATAAGAGGCTGAATAAACTTTTCTTATGCGTTCCGTAGTTTCTAAATGGGGAACCCCGTTAGATAAACGTTTCGGAACCTCCCTGCTAATTACGGGCTGCGGTCAGGCAGAAACGGCCGTTTCCCGCCCCGTTGCCGCGCCCGACGGTGTCTTTCCGGTTACCATTGAGCATGAGTTTGGCAGGACCGAGATCACAATCGAACCGCAGTGCGTGCTTTCATTAGGATATTCTGACCATGATTCTTTGCTGGCAATTGGCGTTACACCGATTGCCATACGCTACTGGTTTGCCGAGCCTGAAAATGGGGTATGGGCCTGGGCGCAGCCCGCGCTGGGGGGCGCGACACCTGAACTGCTTGGCGAGTCGGGAAGTGAGATTAGCCTCGTGGCTGGGAAGGCGTTTTTTGGGGAGAGAACGGCCGTAAATTACAGTGCCAGACTGGTTTGAAGCCCTTAGCCATTATCGATTTTGATTCATATCTTTTGACAACTTTAAAGTGAACTGCAGTTAATTAGAAATTGAAAACCGTTTCAATTCAAAGCAAGCAATGAACAACCTTTAATTTAACCTTCCCCCCTATTTCCCAGAGATAAATATGTTATAAGTACAGGGTTGATTTCACCCTTTTTCTTAGGATGCTTCAACTTGGTTACGAGCCTATTCTCGAAGAAATAATGGTCGGGTTTTCTGCCATGAGCAATTGGCCATGATTCAGAAGACTTAGGTAACTAACGGTAAACTCAAATCATTTAGTGTTCCGAAGTTTCTAATTTGAAAACCCCGTTAGATAAACGCTTCGGAACCTCGAGGAAACGAAGCTTATAGCCGTCGTTCTATTCAAAGCAGGAACTTCGTTTCACTTAATCTATAAATAAAACAATAACGGAAAAAATAATGAACACTGAAAATCTGCATGAAACATTATGGAACTGTTCTGACTGCGATAGCTGGTATTTATGCCACACAACCGAAAGAGCTGATACATGGCGTCTGTTTCGCCTCTCTTCAGTAGAATCAATACACCTTGACATTGGAAAGGCCCCAGTGTGGCTAGTTTGTGGCCCTGATCCATCAGTTTGTCCCCAGTGCGGCATGACCCTGAAGATGTATCGAACAAAAGCGAAAGGCAAAGATTACTACGCTACCTTCCAAAATTAAGTAAACGGAACCCTTTTATCAACATCAATTTCAAGCGATTGCTTTCCGCTCAAGTAATCTTCAACAAATAGCTTGGATAAAAAGTAGCCAGATGAAAATTAGTTTCTGGAGAACAAAAACCTAGATAAAGCAGCTTTATTTAGGTTTTTGCTTTGATTTTTTAACTATTGAGCCGGTGCTCCCTTCAAAAAAAGAACTGAACCTTTGTTAAATTATCTTTGAAGAATGATTCAGTTTTGATCAAACTAGTTGCAATTTTCAAGTTAACCACCGCCCCTATGATCCCCCTCTATTTGTGCTATACATGAACTGTTCTTTTTAATGCATTTTGTTCATTGGCACTCCATTTCGTAAAAGATAGCTTCATTCTGGCCGAATCGAATTGGGCGTGCTGGGTCTAGCTGGCATTTGAAGCGTGATCCCCCCATGGCTCAATCATATTCAACTGCCAACTGGTCAATGAACCTGTTGCATAAGAATTTTTTAATTTTTTCCAGTGGAGAAGCATTTAAGTTTTCCGAAGTTTCTAAATTGAAAACCGTGTTAGATAAACGCTTCGGAACCTTGAGGAAACGAAGTTTATAGCTGTCGTTTTATCTAAAACAGGAACTTCGTTTCACTTAAAACTTTTGTCAAGCAAAACTTTGACAATAAAGTCATAATCCTTGGAAACAAAGTATAAGGAGATAAATAAATGTGTCATGACAATAAAAATGGCGATTTGGGCGGCACCCCAAATCGCCACATGGTGAATGGTGTCTCAGGAAAGACGATATCCACGCGGCTGAATTTTAACGAATACGGCCGTTTTGCAAAATATTTAAGCCTTTTTGCTCTGGTTTTGCTCCTCACGGCGTGTGGTGGTACAGCGGAGCCTGAATCATCGACCGAGCCAGAAGCACCAACCGCAGAAGCAGAAACTGAAGAGATGTCTGAAGATGAAGAAATGTCGGAAGACGAAGAGATGGCCGACGACGAAGAAATGGCTGACGAAGAAATGGCCGATGAAGAGATGGCTGAAGATGAAGAGATGGCCGACGAAGAAATGGCTGATAGCCCGTTTCCAATGACAATTGAACATGAGACCGGCACCACCACCATTGATGCTGTTCCGGAACGTGTCGTGGTCTTAGAATATTCCTTTGCGGATCATCTCGGAACGCTGGGGATTGCGCCCGTTGGCTTTGCGGTGGATGCGCCGCCTGATTACATCTATGAATATACATCTGACGTAGGTGCCGTTGAGATAGGGACGCGGGCTGAGCCTAACCTCGAGGCAATCATCGAGCTCAACCCAGATTTCATTATCGGTGATTTGCGCCGCCACGAGGCGATATATGATCAGCTGAGCGAAATCGCGCCCACCGTTATTTTCAACAGCCTGCGTGGAAGCTATGACGACCAGCTCAATCAGTTCAGCAAGATCGCTGAAATTATGGGCCAAGAAGCGGAAGCGGCTGATATTTTGGCGAGCTATGAACAGGCTTTTGAAGCGACGCTTGCATCAACAAACGGAGATGCCGGTGAGTTTGTGATTGGGGTCTTGTGGTCAGGCGGCTTCACAGCCCATTCAAATCAAAGCTTCATGGGATCTTTCTTGGAAAGCTTGGGCCGCACAAATGCCCTCGAACCCCTTGATGAAGAAACTCAGTTTTTGCTTGATATGGAGGGGTTTGCTTCTGTCAACCCCAGCACAATCGTTATTTTGTGTAATCCGGCTGATCAAGAATTTTTGGATGAAATGTCCGCTGATCCACTGTGGCAAGCTTTTGATGCTGTTCAAAACAACCGCGTTTACACATTTGACCGTAACTTATGGTCTAAAGGGCGAGGTGTTACGGCGTTTGACATGATTTTGTCTGATTCGGTTGACAGCGGTCTTCTGGCTGATACAGAAAGCTCTGGGGCCGTTTGCGGTGGGGTTAACCTGGCCGACGCAGGCAGTAGTGATGAAACGGCCGTTGCCGCCAATGGTTGTGAAGCAGGATTCCGCCTCTTCGACCATGAACTGCTCGAAACCGACCCCGTTTGCATTCCAGAAAATCCGGAAAGAATTGTTGCGCTTGCGCCAGCCCCGTTTGAAATTATGCTAGCCATTGGTGAAGAGACACCAGTAGGCGCCATTGGCTATCTTGAATCGATTTATCAGCGAAACTTCCCCTACACCAATGATGCCGCTGGTACTGTGACATTTGTGGGCTTCCCTGCCAACTTGGAAGAGGTCGTCGCCCTGAATCCAGACTTAATTATCCAGTCACCTTTTGGGCAAGAAGAGATTGAGCAGCTTGAGGTGATTGCCCCAACTGTTGTGCTACCCATGCTGCCTAATGTTCGCTGGGAAGAAAACATGCTGTTTACGGGCGATTTGCTTAACCGAACCGAGGAGGTTGAGGCGCTCATCGCTGAGTACGATGGGCGGGTTGCTATTTTGCGTGACTTAGTTGGCGATCCATCTTCAATTGAAGTTTCTGTTGTGCGCTACTATGATGATTCAGGGGCCGCGGGATTGCAGCTGCAGCTGGCTAACGCCTTCTCCACTGATATTTTGGCGGACATTGGCTTTGCCCGTCCGGAGTCTCAAGCTTACACGGCTGAAGAAGCAACAGAAGTGTACGGGGGGGCTGTCGCCGCCACGCTTTCCCTAGAGCAACTGCCGCTGGTTGATGGTGAATATTTGTTTGCTTGGAGCCAAGCTGCTGATGCTGAAGGGGATGCGGCCAATGAAGGGGCCTGGTCGTTGCTGAGCGAAGACCCGCTTTGGAGTACGCTGACGGCCGTTGGCAATGAGCAAACTTACCAAGTTGGAGGTCACTGGGTTGGTTGGGGCTTCCATGCTGCCCACGAGGTGCTGGATGATTTATTTGTCCACGTCGCTGGTGTAGACCCGGCAGAAGTGGCGCCTAATCCATTTCTCAACGGAGAATAATGCTTCGTTACAAAGGAAATTTGATTTTTTCCAGAAAAGAAGCATTTAAAAACTTTGGTAGCAAATGAATAAACGGCCGTTGTAAGGTGGTAAAGGAGATTGCCACCAACGGCGCTTAAGTGAAACGAAGTTCCTGCTTAGAATAAAACGATGGCGATAAACTTCGTTTCCTCGAGGTTCCGAAGCGTTTATCTAACATGGTTTTCAAAATTAGAAACTTCGGAACACTTAAATTCTAAAATAGTTTAGCCGTCATTGGGAGATTGAGAGATTCTTTTATTGAATCTTTTGGTCTCCCAATTTAGCTATAAAGTGAAACGAAGTTCCTGTTTTGATTATCTTTTAGCAAGCAAAAATGATCCTCAGTTAAAACTAATTTGAAAAGCGTTTCATTTCAAATAAAACCGCCATCAATCTTTAAGTTAACCTTTACCCTTATTTACTGCTCAATATTTTGATATAAGTACTAGGTTGAATATTTCTTTAGTAAGTGAATGGGAGATATTCGGGTTGTTTTCTAACCCTGTTCATTTATTTACAACAGTAAATAGCAAGTTTTTTAATGTATTTAATCAAGAGGAG
>JBCCFD010000319.1:0-9583 GCA_039029915.1 Chloroflexota bacterium | reverse complement strand
TAAAGCGGCAGCAATGTGGCGTCAATAAAGACAACTTTGTCTTCAGCATGTTCAACAACATAGGTTAACTGCTCTGGGAATAGACGGATGTTGAGGGTATGGCAAACCGCACCAGCACCGGGAATGGCATAGTATAGTTCTAAATGTTGGTAATTGTTCCAACCAAAGGTACCAACCCGATCACCCGGTTCAACGCCCAATCCAACTAGCGCTTTTGAAAGCTTTTTGACACGGGTGTACATGTCAGCATAGGTGTATTGATGGTAAGACCCATCGGGCAGCATGGTAGTGACTGTTTTGTTGGGATGGATTCGCTTGGCGTGCTCCAAAATCCGATCGATTGTTAGTTGATATTCCATCATCAACCCGTTCATAAGCAGTTCTCCTTTTTTGATTAGCAGCACGTGGCAGGTAGCACGTGGCAGATAATATCATATTTTATGCACTCATCACCCCGCAAACGGGTGGCTCCCAAGTTAGCTGTTTGTGCTGGTCTAAAATGGCGTCGATTTGTTCTGCAATATTATCAGGAAACGGCGATGTTCGCCGTATGGTGGTATTAACATGCGACCCCACTCCTTCAAAAACGGCCGCTACATTTTGTCTATCCTTATTCACCATAAAATGCATAAAATGAATACGCTTGGCAGTCCGATTAACGACTCGCGAATAGATGGCAAACGATTCCCCAAGACGCACCTCAGCAAGATAGTTAATGTGCATTTCAAGCGCAAAGGAGCCATTTTCGGTTGTGAGGTAGTAATCTCGTCCCATCCCAAATGCTGCAAAAAGCTCATAGGTGGCGTCATCAAAAAAGCCTAAATAGTGACGAACGTTCATGTGGTTGTTTTCGTCAAGATGGGATTCATCAACGGCCGTTTCGTAATGACAAGGCAGTTGCAGCACTTTTTCAAGTTCAATCATTTCACTTTATACCGTATTATTTTGCCGTCCAGCTCTTCCTTAACTTTATCCTCTGCAATGAGCAAATCCAAATACCCAATCAGCATCCATAATCCGGCTGAGCGCAGACCGGGATGATATTTGGCATACATGATGTCAAGGAGGGCAACGGCCGTATCGACGCCGTCCTGCACCAGCTCGAAACATTGATCTTTACGCATGTGAATCCGCTGACGCTGACGGGCAATCAGCTCATTAGGGTTGTGAAAAATGTCGCCGTGCCCCGGATAAACTGATTCAATCGTCATTGCCTCCACCTTTGCCAGTGAATCAATAAAAACAGGCAGAGCGGGCTGTCGCATTTTGCCATCTTTTGGAAATTCCACAATCGGCGTTGGCGTAATTGGAAGTAGCATATCAGCTGAAATAAACTGTTTTGTCTCTAATTGATAAAAGCAGGTTTGATGGCTGGCATGCCCTGGCATATGCACCACTTCCCAAGGTAAGCCGCCAAGATCAAGCATCTCTCCCACCTTAAACTGAACGACCCGCTCTGCGGGTAATGGCGTTGAGGCGTCTCGCACCAAGGCAATATAGTTGACAAATACTTTGAGCATTTCTTCCGTCACGCCCGTGGCGGGCAAAAAGTACTCAGCGTAATAGTCCAGACGATTTTGGAACTTTTGGCGCGGTCTTAACATCCAATCGGCCCCAATATCAGCCACCCAAACGTTTGCCTGACTTTGTTCAAGCAGTTTGTACGCTTGGCCAAAATGATCGACGTGACCATGCGTAATCACAATTCTTTTGAGGTCTGCAACAGTTAGCCCGTTTGCTTTTAAACCATCAACAAGAGCGTTCCAACTGTCTTCAGTATCAACGCCTGTATCGATGAGGACTGGTTCTGGCTCAATAAAGAGATAGCTGTTTACTGGTCCCACGGCAAACGGTGTGGGGAGTTCAATTCGGATTGGGTTTGAGGTTGCTTGGGTCATAAAGTTATTGGTTATTGGTTATTCAGTTTCTAGTTTATTTTAGGTCTAAATTTTGTAAGCAGTTCAGATTTGGTGGATTGGGTGACCAAATTTTCCAGAGCTGAATGGCTCGTTCAAGGTGCCAATATGATGTGGATGGATGGTAAACGATGTCGCTACTGGCTAGCTCATCCAGACGCCACCAGCGCACTTCAGAGTCTGCCATATCATCTCCCGGCACCACTTCTCCACCTAAAAAGTGAAACAGATAATGGACGCTGTGCATGTAGGGAATTTTGACGTCGTAGGTAAAGGTTTGAGCATGAACAACGCCTAACGGCCGTATTTCAATTCCTGCCCCCGCTTCCTCATGCGCTTCTCGAATTGCGCCTTCCAAAATTGACTCATTGGCATCTAGCCCACCGCTGATAACCTGCCACTCATTGGGGTGACTCCGTCGTCTGGGTGATGAAAGAAGCAATATTTCAGCCGCATCATTAACAAGCAGGGCTTGAATCGCTGCTGGAAACGCTGAAAACTGTCGGCCAGATACGGCCGTTACGTGGGGGGAAGGGTTGCTATTGTTGGTCATTGTTTGTTTAGGGTTATTATTTTGGTTATTGGTGTATTGGTATATTGGTGTATTAAAGCTCTCTGGATGCTGAACACCGACAACCAATCCCCAATCCCTAATCTCCAATTATCCCACTGCCGCAGAACGGCCGTTCATCACCTCAACTGCCGCCTGAGCCATCATCGGAATGCGCTCACCAAACCAAGCAAAGCGTTGGTCTTGCGTCTGGCCGCGTTTAAACCGAATATAGATTTGGGCAATAATAACTGTTAAGCGGAACAGCCCCAGCGCATGGTAAAAATTGATATTGTGAATTGAGCGGCCGCTTTTTTTAGCGTACCGATCAACCAGTTCACGTCGGGTCATAAAGCCCATATCCCCCACCGGCATCATCGTCATCGCTTGAAAATGAGGCGGATCGGTCGGTTCAGTCCAGTAGCATAAAAGTGACCCTAAATCACACATCGGATCACCCAACGTGGTCATGTCCCAATCAAAAATAGAGACCATTTGGCTCGGGTCGATTGAATCAAGCATCACGTTGTCAAGCTTATAATCATTGTGAACGAGGGTGGCGTCTGTTGACTCAGGCACGTTGTTGCGAAGCCACTCATAGGCCGCATCCATATCTTCAAGGTCATCTACTTTAGCGTTGTGCCAACGCTTGTACCAGCCTTCGATTTGCCGCTCAACAAAGCCATCCGGTTTTCCTAAATCTCCTAGCCCGAGGGATTCATAATCAACGGCGTGAAAGTCAGCTAAGGCATCAACCAGTGCGCCGCTCATCATGCGGGCCGAGCCTTCGATTTCGGCAAAATGCTTAGGGATTGAACGACGAACCACGGTACCTTGACGGCGCTCCATCACAAAAAAGTCGGCGCCAATCAGGTCGGTATCACCACAATATAAAAATGCCTGCGGTGAGAACGGAAAGCTTTTATGAAGCACGGATAAAACTTTATATTCGCGGCTCATATCGTGGGCGGATTTGGCAACAGGGCCAAGCGGAGGCCGACGCAGCACGTACTCATGTGAACCGTAGTCAAGCAGATAGGTTAAATTGGCTGCGCCACCGCCAAACTGGCGCACCTTAAGCTCATTTTCTGAACCGGGCAGCTTGCCTTTGAGATAGTTGGCAACGGCCGTTTCATCAAACTTCTCATCCGCCCGAACGTCAATTGTGTCTTTTTCCATAGCAACTCCGTATAGCTAGAGTACGGAGCTAGAGGGAGGCATTTGATGAGCATTTCTTGCCGTGTAAATAGTTGTGACCTTTGCAATGTCACACTCTATACTCAAACCTCTCGCTCTAGCTCATCAGGATAAATCCCAACGCTAGCCTTCTTCTCCTACTACATCCCTAGCGCGTTTCCGACTTTCTGACCACCATCAATGAGGAAGGTACCGCCCGTGGTGAAGCTAGACGCCTCCGAGGCTAAATAGAGCGCAATGCCACTGAGCTCATGAGTTTCTGCCATCCGTTTTTGAGGGACGGCTTGGACAATGGTGTTATACATTTGTTCATTTTGCCAAAGTGCCGAGCTAAATTTGGTTTTAATAAAACCCGGTGCAATCGCATTAACTTGTACATTGTTTCCAGCTAATTCGGCGGCTAAAACTTCAGTCAGCATCAGAACAGCCGCTTTGCTAACGCAATAAATCCCCATGGAGGGTTGAGGCTCTTTACCGGCAATCGAGGCGATATTGATGACTTTCCCACCGCCCCGCGCTTTCATACTCGGCACACACGCTTTGACTGTTCGGAAGTATCCTTTGACATTAACATCAAGGATTTTGTCCCAGTGGCTGTCTTCGGCCGTTACGATAGGGCCAAAATGAGGATTAGTGGCCGCGTTGTTAACGACAATATCAATTCCGCCAAATTCGGCCGTGGCTTTTTCAACCACCGCATTGATCGCTTCATCACTGCCCGTGTGGGCCGCAATCGGCAACGCATCCCCTCCGTTTTCCTTAATAATTTTAGCCACTGCATCGAGCCCTTCCTGCTTGCGACTAGCCAAAACCACTTTAGCGCCTGCCGTCGCGTAAGTTTCAGCAATCGTCTGCCCAATACCTCGTGATGCGCCCGTAATAAGCGCCACTTTTCCAGTTAAATCAAAGTTTGGTTTTGACATATTCCTCCGGTGTGTGAGCTCAAGGTTTGAGCTAGAGGAAGGCAGTTGAACCCCATTTCTTGCAGTTTAAGATGCCCACCGTTTCTCTATCTCTTCTCTACACTCTATTTTCTACTCTTAATTGTATCTCAATTCAGCGGTTGTATCCCGTAGGGAAAGTATGGTGTTTGGGTCAAGAAAGCGGCGGGCAAACGGCCGTATTATTTTTACAACGCCTGTGGATTCGGACATTGATTGTTTAGGAGATATTGTATGAATAGTAGATTTGTCTTGATTTTCTTTTTTGTTTTATTGTTGATCGGCTGTACTCTAGCTCAGCCGGTCACCCCCACCCCAATTTCGGCCGTTAATCCATCACCAACAGCAACGGCCGTTGCCGTTCAGCCAACGCCTACTGTTCAACCTACCGAAACATTGCCGCCTCTACCTGAACCAACCCATACGGCCGTACCAACGGAACCTATCGTGCCAACCGAACCACCGCTGCCAACTGAAACGGCCGTTATTCTACCAACAGCAATCGTCACACTACCCAGTACATCGACCCCAACGCCTGCTTCACTGCCAACGATTCCCACCACAAGCAATCTAAACTACTCAACCATTGTCCAATTTGGAGGAACGCCCAATAGTATTGAACTTGACGGTCAAATTGCCTACCTTGGTGTAGGGCCAAGAGTGGCCGCCATCGATGTCAGCAATCCCAGTAATCCTGCCTTACTTTGGCAAACGGGGCTGCTTGCTGGCCAAGTCGAAGATATTAACCGTGACCCTAACACAGGCTTTTTGTACGTTGCCGCTGGTACGGGGGGTGTTAACGTCATTAACCCAACCTTAGCTACGCCAAATCGCATCGTTTATCAAGGGCCAGATTATGGTGGTGAGCAACCCATCTACGCCAGCCAAATATATGTTCACAACCAAACGGCCTATGTACTAGACAGCGAGCACTTTGACGGCAGTTTGGAGCTGTTGCGCTTTAATCTAACCACACCAGACACACCTCAGTTTGTCGATGCCATCAGCTTGCCCCCGTTCGGTCATATCTCTCCTTGGAATGAATATATTTTTGTACCCCACCGCAACGGTATCGATATCCTCGACCTCAACAGCGATTTACAGCAGATTGCGTCCATTCCGATCGGAGCAGACCAGTACAATCCTAGAATTCAAATGCTTGGGTCTTTGGCTTTTGTCTCTACCGACAATAACGGCGGTTTCGTTCGAGCGTATGATTTATCTGATCCGCATAATCCCAATCTAAAATTTAGTCACAAGCTGTCAGATACGTTTAACGTTAATACCCTTGCGGTCAGTGAAACGAGGCTCGTCCAAGGGCAGATTTTTGGTGAATTCGGCTACTGCGCTTCAACATTATTCATCTCTAACATTGAAGACCCTGAAAACTTACAATCAACAGCAAACTTCGACCCCCAGAACTGCCTTCATGACATGGTCATTAGTGGTAACACGCTCTTTGCAGTAGGACTGAGCGGGTTCATGATTTACGATCTAACCGATGCCGAAAACCCCACCCGACAAAGCCATTTTGTAATGCCTTCTGGTCTTCAAGATGTTCAAGCGGCCGCCCAACAGGATCAATACGTCTACGTCTTATCGAATGAAGGGCGTGGCCACGTTCTTAAGACGTTAGATATGGCCAATCCAACTTCCCCTGTTCTCGGAGATCCTGTTGCTCTTGAAAACGGCTCCCCAGTTGACCTATTTATTCAAAATAATTTGCTTTTTATACCCGTTTGGATGGAGGGATTTTGGATTTTTGACATTCAAAATCCAGCCGCCCCGCAATTATTGAGCACGCCCCAGCAAGTCTTGGGCATTTCAACTGGACATCGCACATTTGAATTATTCAACAACTTTGCGGTGACCGCTAAATACACGAATAACTTAACGGGAGGGTTGGCGATTATTGAATTTACCGATCCATCAAATCCAACTGAGGTTGCCATTTTTGAGACGGGGCATTATCAAATAAACGACCTGGCTCAATCCGGAAATCTACTTTTCGTTTTGAACAAGGAGTCAGAGTCATTCTTATCTATTTTTGATCTTTCAGACCCCACCAATCCAATCAAACTCTCTGAAACGCTTATGCCCTACAATTTTGGATATATTCACTTTCAAGATGGCGTTCTCTATAGCTGGTGTGAAGGTTGGGATTGTCAGGAGATAGGTCAGCTAGACGTTTCAGACCCGGCAAACCCTCAATTTGTGCAAGGATGGCAGCTCCCCATCAACGTGCAGCAATTTATTTCTCTCGACGCCAATCGCTTCATTGTTACGAGCTATGATGATGGCATTTGGGAGCTGGATTTCACAGACAGAACGGCACCGATTTTAAACGGCCGTTTTTCTCATGCGATTCAGGGATTTGGCGTTAAATTAACGCAACCTGATAGTAATGTGCTGACGGTTCCAGCAACAGGGGGGGGCTTTCATCTTTTACGCATTGACTAACTGGTTTGATAGCCTATGGCTCTTTTTCAAATTCGCCACTTCAATTTAAAATAGGGTTCATGCTAGCAAATCGATTGCGCAAACGACAAAAGCATCTCCGCAAGTGGGCTCGGCGGCAGGGCATCACCTGCTATCGCCTCTATGAGCGGGACATTCCTGAGTATCCGTGCATTGTGGATTGGTATGATGGGGAGGCAGTCGTTTGGCTATCCGAGCGCAAGCGGGATGAAACGGCCGTTCAGCAGGCCAGCCATCGCCAAGAGACGCTTGCCGAAATCCAAACTGCACTTGACCTCAAACCGGAACAGATTTTTGTCAAAGCACGGGCAGTCCAAAGCGGTTTAGACCAGCAATATGAAAAATACGGCCGTGGTCAACACGTTCGCCTTGTCGAAGAGCGCGGCCTCACATTTGAGGTGAATCTAAGTGACTATTTAGACACAGGGCTTTTTCTCGACCATCGCCCGATGCGGCAATGGGTACGCGAGCATAGCCACAACAAAAGGGTGCTTAATCTATTTGCGTACACCGCGTCCTTTACTGTTTATGCGCTAGCCGGTGGCGCAACTGCAACCACGACGGTTGATCTCAGCCAAACTTACTGCCGCTGGAGCGCGCGAAACTTAAACCATAACGGATACGCGCCAAGCAAAACACATAAAATCCTGGCTCAAGATTGCCTACAGTATCTAAATGAAGCTAGAAAAAGAAAAGAAAAATTCGACCTTATCGTTTGCGATCCGCCCACCTTTAGCAATTCAAAGAAAATGAAAGCGACCGCTTTTTCCGTCGAGCTTGATCAGGTTTCGCTGTTAATGGATTGCTATGCCCTGTTGGCTCCCCACGGCACCGTTGTCTTCTCCAATAACGCCCGCAACTTTAAGCTAGACGATGCCTCAATTTCACCCTACTTCACCATCAAAGATGTGACGAAGCAGTCGATTCCTGAAGATTTCAGAAACGGCCGTATTCATCAATGCTGGCTGTTAGAGGCGAGGGGTTAGGGATTGGGGACTGGAGATTAGGGATTGGGGACTGGCCACGCCTCACCTAATTACCCAGTTACCCAATTATCCAGTTACCCAATTACCCCTCTCTTCCCTCCACCCCATCACCTTTTACAAATTCCCCGCCGCCATTGCTTCTAACAGCTTCATCCCTTGATGTACAGGATCAGCAGCGACGTTAGCGGCGACTTTTTCTGCTTCTCTTTGAGCATTATCACGGATGGCCTGCTCATCAGTGGTGAGCACAACTCGATCGCGCATGATAAAACGGCCGTTTACCATCGAATGCAAAACCTCTTGCCCCGTCGCTGAGTAGATCAAATTCGGAACCAACGTCCGAATTGGCAAATCAAGAATGGGTAGCAAATTGGGCATGGTAACATCAATACAAATAAAATCCGCCCGCTTTCCTACTTCTAAAGAGCCAATTTCATCAGCCAAACCAATCGCTTGGGCACCCTCAATTGTTCCCATCCGCAGGACTTCCCACGCTGGTAAAACCGTTGGATCACGGTATTTAATCTTGTTAAACAGCGCCGTCAGCTTCATCTCATTCCACATATTGTTGCAGTTGTTGCCGCTGGCCTGATCAGAACCCAGACCAACGGTACCGCCCGCTTTTTTAAACGCGTAAGCGGGCGGCACAATGCCATCAATAATGCCGATCGAGCCTGAGCACAGCGCCATTTTAGCACCCGATTTGGCAATCATTTCGGCTTCTTCGTCAGTAGCCTCGGTTAAATGAACCACCAAAAGCTGCTCGTCTAAATACCCAATCTCTTCCAAAAAGCCAGGCGTGCGCTCGCCGTACCGCTTAATCATCTGTTCAATTTCGCGGTCGCCTTGAGCGGTATGCACGTGGAGCATCAAGCCGCGTGTCTCAGCATGCTGCTTGCATTCCATCAGCTGGTCTAACCCAATCATGTCTGGCCCTTGCGGACCGAGCATGACGGAAATACGGCCGTTACCACCCCCGTGCCACGTATCTGCAAATGCAACCGCTTTATCTATCGTTTCTCGCCCCACCGCCTCATCCAGCGGATACACATCCCCAATTTTCCAGCCCGCCATGCCCGTTTTGGGAAAGGCGTTGATGCGAGCGGTCAGCATGGCGCGCACGCCAAAGCTATCAAAAATATCGGCCCAGCCATCGATGGGGAATGAGTAATCACCCAGCAGAGTTGTTCCCGCCTTGACCGCTTCGAGCACATTAAGTCGCGTCCCGGCTAGTGATGCTTCCGGGGTGATATGCTTGTTGTACGGTGCCAACCCTGCCTGCATCCAATTCCAAATATCCTGCGCCACCCCGCGCACAATCGCTAGCGGGGTGTGCATATGAATATCAACCAGCCCCGGCATAATCGCCATGCCTTGACAATCGATGATCTCTTCCGCTTCAATGCCAGCTAGCTCATCGCTACTGCCCACGTGGGAAATACGGCCGTTTTCCACCGCCACCGCCCCATTTTTGATATATCCCACCCCGTCACCCTGCATGGTAAGTAGGTGAGC
>JBCCFD010000318.1:0-9610 GCA_039029915.1 Chloroflexota bacterium | reverse complement strand
GGGGATGGTGAAGGTGGCCTAGCCCTTTGCTCACACTCAGACACCGTGCCCGGACAAGAAGATGATTGGCCCGCGTTTGACCCAGTGGTGAAAAACGGCCGTTTATTCGGCCGTGGCAGTTGCGACATGAAGGGGCCTCTGGCCGCCACAATTGTTGCGGCAAGCCAAATTGACCCAACAAAGCTGCAAAACCCTATCTACATTATTGTAACCTCTGATGAAGAAACGGGGCTTCATGGTGCCAAGTTTGTAGCTAAACATTCCGAGCGACTCAAAAGCGATAAGCCCCAGTACGGCATTATTGCTGAACCGACGACGATGATTCCTATTTATTCTCACAAAGGCGGCGTGCAGTTAACCGTCGTTTCTCATGGAATAGCCGCCCACTCCAGCACCGACAAAGGGGTCTCCGCTAATTTCAAATTAGCTCGGTTTATGGCGGAGATGGCTGATTTGAAAGAGCTATCTATGCATGATGTCCGATTTAAGGACGAGGCATTTGACCCACCCACTAACGGGTTTAACATGACCATGACTGATTTCAACACGGCTGGCAATGTAACCGCACCGAAAGCGCAATGTAAGGTCGGGTTTCGAGCCATGCCCAACGCCCAAAACGAGTTGATGATGGAGATGATGGTCGAGCGGGCTGAAAAGTATGGACTCGAGTATTCCGTTCGGGCACACGAGCCGCTTCTGGTATCGACTGAGTCACCGTTGGTTAAATCTGCGGTTAAAGCGCTCAACGGCCGTTTACCTGAAACCGTCTCATACGGCACGGATGGCATCTATCTCAAAAATGTTATTCCTGAAATGGTCGTGTTGGGACCAGGCGATATTGCCGTGGCTCACACCACAAAAGAATCGATTCCCGTCGCTGAATTGGAAACGGCCGTTGATGTGTATCGGCAAATCATTGAGGCATTGTGCTGTTAGCTAAAGGTAGGGCTAGAAAAATTAAATAGTATGCTGCTGCAAAATGCTTGAACGTCCTTTCGGACGCTTCCCTCTACACGCCAGCTCTATCCCGTCGAACAAGCGGGAAGTAGTAAATGAGAGCAGCCACATTGCATACGGCCGTAATGAGCAAAACCGTTGTGTACGCAGTAGGCGGATATCTGGTTGTTTCAACCACCACAAACCAGCCAATCACCACCCCCATCAGCCATTGAATGAGGAAAGTTCCACCAAACCCAAAGAGATTAACGGCCGTTATTGCCCGCCCTGTAATGGCATCGGGAAAGATGCGCCGCACGTGAGACAGTAGCAAGATGCTAAACGCCCCGCTAAATCCAAACAAGAAGAAAAGAACAGTGACCACCCAAAGCGGTGGGTTTGCAGCAAGTAAAAATTGGCATAACGTAAAGAGCCCTGTTCCCAGCAAGACAATACGCGTTAAACCCAATCGATCTGCCAACCAACCCGAGCTAAGGAACCCTGTCGTTGCCCCAACCCCAATCAGTAACAAAATATTGCCGCCTTCAATGTCAGTTAAACCATAGTTGTCAAACAGATAAGGGGCCGCCCACAATCCTTGGAATCCCTGCATCGTGCCTGAAACAAAAAAGGTGACGGGCGTTACGCGCCAAAAACGGCCGTCTTTTAATACCTGCCCTAAGCCCCCCTGCCGACTTTCCGGTTTAGGCCACTCAACACCGGGCGGTGTGTTCCGAGCCAGAAGCATGATGGTTCCGGCTACTGCTAAAGTAATGCCTCCCATTCCTACGAACACGGACCGCCAGCCAAATTCGCCGTTAAGCCAAGCTAGCGGCGTGGCCGCAAACAAAGCACCCGTTGACCCAATCCCAACCAACAAGCCAGACACAGTGGCAAATCGCTCAGACGAAAACCATTGGCTAAACATTTTGAGGGACCCCATTAAAATGCCCGCCATGCCAATGCCAATTAAGCCACGCCCTAAAGAAAGTACCAAAAAGGAGTTGGCTGAGGCGAAAATAAGGCTCCCAGCGACACCCACAAACATAAACGAGGGCGTTACCCAGCGTGGGCCCCAGCGATCTAAGCCCACGCCCAACGGTAGTTGAACGGCAGCAAATGTCGCAAAAAAGATGCTGGTGGTTAACCCTAATTGCGCAGCGGTTAACCCCAAATCGGATGTTAAATCAGGTGAAATAACGGCATTAGCAGACCGATAAAAGTAGGAAAGGAAGTAGGCACTCGTGAAGAAAATGAAGATTTGTAATTGTTTAGACATCAATCAACTTAATTTCAAGACCCGACAGGTTTTGAAAATCTGTCGGGTCTAGTGCAATGGAATTCTAGGCATTTATTAACTTTAAAACGGCCGTTATATTCAAAAGCGCTTTTGGCACGAATGAAGGAACATCACAAAATTCTTGCTCTTTGCTCCCATCTTCACTTCGTTCTGAGCAGTGAGCGCTGCCACCAGAAGGGCCAAGACCATCCACCGTGGGTAAGCGATCCCAAAAGTAGTTACCGTCGCTCAGACCGCCGCGCTCTTCCTCATAAATTTCAAAGCCGAGTTCTTCACCAGCCTCTTTCCAGATAGCAAATAGCTTATCAGTGGGCGCGTTGCGGGGCCAGGGCTTTGTTTTGCGGATTTGGGTGATACTGACTTGACACACAAAGTCACCGGATTGGGTCTGGACAGAACCAGCCCCACCGTGAGAGAGGATGTCGGATACGGCCGTGTCATACACATCAGGCTTAAACGTCCGCATCTCCAGTTTAGCTTCAGCCTGATGCGGTACTCGATTAGTCACAGTTCCGCCGCTAACCGTGCCCACATTGACCGTAATATCTTGGTCATAATCCGTCACGGCCGCGACCTTTTGAATCGTCTCAGCTAATTGCACAATTGCGTTGGCCCCGTTGGGATGAGAGCTACCAGCATGAGACGCTTTGCCTTCAACCTCAATCTCAAAAACAGCCATCCCTTTGCGAGCCACTACCACTTTGAACTTGTTTTGGAACCTAGCGCCTCCTTCAAAAATCAAGCAGCCAAGCGTTTCCGTCCCCTCGAGTCGATCTAGGCAAATTTCACCGAAATCTTGGCCGTCAGTCTCTTCTGCCGCATCCAATAACAAGACCCACGTCACGTCATCATACAGCTCAGGCGCAAATTTGTGGATGGCATCCAACATCATAAACATGACAATCGTGCCCCCTTTGATATCGACGGTACCGGGTCCGTAAATGCGATCCCCTTCTTCGCGCCAGTGAAAATCATTTCGGATTTCCTCTTCAGGCGGGAATACGGTATCTAAATGAGACACCATCCCAATTTTCCGGCCTGATTTCCCTTGTTTGGTCAGCACTAAATGTTTACCATAATCAGGATTCGTCGATTGAATCATCTCAGACGAAAAACCCAGCGGGGCAAACTGTTGCGCCGTTAATTCACCGAGCGCATTTACTCCATCTGGATTGGCCGTAAAGCTATTGATCGCCACCATTTGTTGAAGCATATTGAGGTAGGTGGGCATATTTTCTTGCAGGTAGGTTTCGTATTGGTTCATAATTTTTAAAAGGGGCAAGTTACAAGTAGCAGGTTGTAGAGTCTAAAGTCTATTTCCCATTACATCCTATATATTTTTTATCCTTATATTCTTTTTCTTTTATCCTTTTTTTAACACGTTCAAATCATTTTAGCGAATGAAGAAATGCGGGTAGAATGGAGGGGAGTAGAGAATAGCAAATGGTGAATTGTTGTGAAGAACGTCAACGCGAATCACCAATTACCAATAACTAACACGGGAGAAAATGTATGGGTGGTGTGATTTCAGCAGGTGGGCCAGAAACGGCCGTTGCTGGTGCTGAGATGTTTAAGTTAGGGGGAAATGCGGTTGACGCGGCTGTGGCGGCAGCATTTGCTTCGTTTATGGGTGAGATTGGCGTCGTGCACTTAGGCGGCAGTGGGTTAGCCCACATTTACAGTGCACAAAACGGCCGTTCTCAAGTTTACGATTTCTTCAGCAACACCCCCGGATTAGGCGGGACGTCCCCTGAACGACTCAACTTTGATAAGGTGACTATCGATTTTGGGGCTACTACCCAAGACTTTTACATCGGACGCGCCTCTGTGGCGGTGCCGGGCAATCTTTTTGGTTTATGTCAACTTTTGTCTGATCACGGCCGTTTACCCTTAAAAACCGTCCTCCAGCCAGCCATTGAGCTGGCTAAAGATGGACTACCCATCACACCGTTCCAAGCCCGCACCTGCCAGCTCCTAGAACCCCTTTATACCTACACCCCCGCTATGCGTGAGATCTTCTACAAAAATGAGCGGATGATAGAGCCTCATGAAAAGCTGTTTATTCCCGATCTTGCAGAAACGTTGGAAGCGCTAGCGGAAGAAGGCGAGGCATTAATACGAAACGGCCGTTTGGCACAACAAATCGTTGCAGATCAACAGGCGCATCAAGGTTTACTCACCGCTCAAGATTTAGCAGCCTATCAGGTTCACCAATCCGATTCTATTCGCATTCCCTACCATGAATACGAAATTCTGCTCCCGGGCCAGAGCTCTACAGGGGGCGTTCTGACCGCCTTTACATTAAAGCTCTTATCTGGCCTAGATGTGGCTCAATATGAACATGGTTCCACAAAGCATCTCCAGCTACTATACGAAAGCATGGTTGCCACCAATCGTGCACGACGCGCATGGAACGCCGCTTTGGAAGAGATGCCTATTGAAGAAGCAACCGAGCGCTTTTTAGCTGAACGCTTTGTCAATCCGCACCTCAAGCAAGTTCATACATCGTTAGAGCTTGGCAAAGCTTCGCCGTATGTCACTGAGCCTAATGCACCCGAAAATACAAGTCATCTTAGCGTTATTGATTCTGAAGGGCTAGCCGTCAGCCTAACCACCACGGCTGGGGAATCAGCGGGCTATGTCGTGCCCAATACAGGTTTTATTCCAAATAACATGATGGGTGAAATTGATCTTCACCCCAAAGGGTTCCACAGCCGTCCAGCCGGAGAGCGCATTACAACGATGATGACGCCGGTTGTGGTATTGCAAGATGGACAGCCTCGCATGGTGCTAGGCAGCGGCGGCAGCATCCGCATTCGCAGTGCCATCATGCAGGTGCTCAGTAATTTGCTTGATTTTAAAATGGATTTGGAAACGGCCGTTAATACCGCCAGAGTTCACGTCGAAAGCGGGGCGCTCCAATGTGAAGCGGGGTTTGACCCAATTGCTGTCTATGATTTAAGTCGAATGGACTATCCAATTAACCGCTGGTCGGAACGAAGCATCTACTTTGGTGGAGTTCACACCGTTACGCGCACCCCAGACGGCACGCTTCATGCGGCTGGCGACAATCGGCGTGGTGGCTCAACGGCAACAGTTAAATAAATCTTTTTGTAAATATTTTGATATTTAGAATTTATGAAGGGAAGCCACTCATATTGAGTGGCTTCTGTAAATGGATTAGGATTTCAACCCAGATATTATGTAAAAACCGAAAAGCACCTTGAAAAAGAAGCAATTCAATTTTGGTTTTCACCTAGGAAATTTCACATTTTCGACAACTCTTATTTCAAGTCAATTTGTAAAATTTTCGCAAAACCCTTCCACTTGATTGAAAATGGGCCAAAAATGCGGTTTCGTTTGCACAAAATGGCTCTTTTCAGCCCATTTATCTGAGGTTTATTACAAATTATCGCTTTAACTAATTTGAGTCTTCATCGTTTTCTAGCTTTTCGGACCGCCGACCGTTCATCATAATGTAGGCTTCTACAAAAATTAAAGCGACCGGTCCAAAATCAATCACGATATCTTTTAAAGCGATTAAAACCTCAATTACCATAAATTTTTCTCCTTCGCCAAAGTCATGGCTTTAACTTTCTTTAGGCTGACACGGAACTGATAAGAAGAAACAAATGTTCCGTACCAGTCCCAAAAAAGTTACGGAGAGCTAATTTGGTAATGCTTACTATTTCTATATGCTGGGGTGTTACAAGGGGAAATTAAGTGTTTGAATTAGTTTCCAAGTTGGTGATATTCAATGGGGCTTCAGTTTCATACGCTACTTCTTCGGTAAGAAACAAAGGTAGATTGTGATATCGGGTAGGTCAGGAAGATTTTAAATGGGAAACGGCCGTTTTACCCAAACGACAAAACGGCCGTTATCCCAATAAACAACTTTTCTACTTCAAGCGTCGAACCCTTTGCCGCCCCTTACCCGGCACTCGTTCAATAATCCCTCGTGCTTCCAAATCAAGCTTCACCACGGTTGTCCACCATCCAATCGATGTGTTTTCCAAAAGCTCTTTAGAAACATGGGGTTCAGCGGCCTTGCTCAGGTCCACAAACTGGATTCCTTCATCATCAGTGGGAATTACCTTCAAGATCGCTTCACGGTATGCTTCAAACGTCGCTTTTGTCACACGAGTGCCGTTTTTATTCGGATCTGGATGTAACGCTTCCATCATTTCGGACTGACTCATAAAACCTCCATATATTGTTTTATATGACTAATTGTCATACATTTTATATGACTAGTTGTCATATGTCAAATTGTCATATAAAATATGTTTATGAAATTTGAACTTCCTAATACAAGCTATATCGTTTTAGGGTTGCTAGCCTCTGGTGAAGCGCTTTCGGGATATGAAATTCGCAAGCGTGCCCAAAATCTAAAACATTTTTACTGGAGCCCAGCCCAAAGCCAGATTTATAAAGAATTACGCCGGCTTGAGCAACATGCACTAGCCAGCTCTGCGTTTGTTGAACAGCAGGGCAAACCCAACAAGCAGCTTTTTCAAGTGACAGAGGATGGAACGGCTGTATTCAAGCAATGGCTCAATCATGCCGAACTTCCCCCGACGGTTCTCAAGCATCCCGTTTTGCTCAAGCTCTATTTTGCCCAATTTACTGAACCTGACGCCCTAATTTCATTACTCAACGAATTTATTCAAAACAGTAAAGAGCAGCTCAGCCAACTTTATATCGTCGAAGAGTTTCTCGAAATGGATCCAAATTCTGAGTTATCCAGTTTAGTGATTGAATGGAGTATCCATCATCAAAAATCAGAGATACAGATTGCCCAACAGCTTATGCAAAGATTGACTCAACAATAAATTTCTTTTTGTCAAAATAAATCATAAAAAGAAAATCATTCACTTTCTTAAGCGAAACCGCGATTTTTCCCAACTACACTTAAACATGGAAGCATTGTATTTGTTTCCATACAGTAGAAGCATGTAGAGATTCTTTGTAGAGGAAAAGTTGCCGTGTTAAAAAAATTACAGAAGTTTTCGATCGTACTCTTTGTATTGCTTAGCGTGAGTGTCGGAACCGTGTCGGCATTTAGAGCTGAACAGTCCGCCTCATCTATTACCACCCTACAGAATGGCACAGCCGTGCCGCAGCCTATTCAATCAGGTCAATCTGCCAAACCCATTCCAGCGCCAGGTGGTTACACTGGTCCAGCCGTGGTTGCCCAACCAGCAGCTCAGCTTCAAAACCAAATCACAAATAGCACCATGCCCACCATTAATGTATGGTATGAGAATGGGCTTGCTTTTGGCCATCTAGGAAACTCCCAATATTGGGTGAACATTCCGGGACGGGTATCTGCCACAAACTTAAACGACATCGATTTAAGTTATCAGGTTAACGGCTCTGGAGGGTTTACTGACTTAACGATTGGAGCTGACACACGTCGCTTGGCGCGGGATGGTGATTTCATGATTGAAATCGATTACACCACCCTCAACAACGGGACAAACACCGTTGATATTCAAGCGGTCAATACCTCTACAAACGAAACCGCCCTCAAAACAGTTTCATTCCAATATACGGCTGGCAATGTTTGGCCCATGAATTATTCCGTTGACTGGAACAATGTCACCCACATCCACGATGTGGCCCATGTTGTAGACGGTGAATGGACAATTATGCCAGATGGCTCTTTACGGCCGTATGATGTTGACACCGGTAGCTCACCCGTTTTAGATTACGATCGGTTTGTCACTTTTGGCGATATTAGCTGGGATAATTATGAAGCGGAAGCCCGCGTCACGATTCATGCGATTGATGATCCCGCCGGATTCTCACATCCCAGCAATGGCCCAGGCGTTGGCTGGATGCTACGCTGGCGCGGTCATTTCCAAGAGCAAAACGAACAGCCAAGGACCGGTTGGCAACAGCTAGGCGGCATTGGCTGGTACCGTTGGTCGACCGCCACCACAGCCGGTTTAGAGATGATTGGCTACAGCTTTGGGGCGAACTATCCAGCGGGTGGCAACATTATGGACACCAACGGCAATGTCCAATTGGCTTATGGCGTTGAGCACATCTTCCTCATGCAGGTTGAATCAATCAATGGCGGGGATGAGTACCGTTTTAAAGCGTGGCCAGCCGCTGACCCTGAACCAGCAGATTGGCAGCTGGTTGGTTTTATAAACGATGCCAATGCCCCAGACAGTGGTTCAGCCGCATTTTTAATGCATCATGTCGATGCCAGCTTGGGTGAGGTCACATTCCGTCCATTAGATGGGCAACCCGACCCCACAGCCACACCAGCACCAACGGAAACACCGGTCGCTGGTGGTGAAACAATAACAGTAACGGCCGTTGAAGACAGTCTCACTAACGGTCGTCGTACAGGCAACAACTACGGCACGCGTACAAATCTGCAGGTAGATGGCTCTCCGGAAGTCAACAGCTACATAAAATTTGACGTACCAACCCTGTCTGGCGACATCGCCTCAGCCACCTTGCGCCTCTACTCAGAATCATCTGATGGGAATGGATTTGACGTTCATTCTGTTGCTGACAACAGCTGGGATGAAAATACGGTTACATACAGCACCGCCCCCGCTTTCGACACCCTCATCACACATGAGGGAAGTAGCCCAGCCAACGATTGGATAGACATTGATGTCACGGGCTATGTCGCAGGCAGTGGGCTCGTCTCTTTTGGTTTATCGAAGGGTGAGGCACAGAGCATCAGCTTTAGTTCAAAGGAAGGCAGCTTTGCCCCTGAGCTCATTGTTCAGCTGACTGGCGACCCTGCTCCCACACCAACAAACACACCGGTTCCAACTGAGACACCTGTACCGACGGAAACACCCATTCCTACCAACACACCGGTTCCAACCGAGACGCCCATTCCAACGGAAACACCTATCCCAACCGACACACCGGTTCCAACGGAAACACCCATTCCTACCGAGACACCGGTTCCGACGGAGACACCTATCCCAACCGACACACCGGTTCCAACTGATACACCTGTCCCAACAGAAACACCTGAACCCACGGCAACCCCAGACGCGGGTACCGAACTCTTCGTCGCGGATATTGATGGTGTAGCGGGTCTAAACGGCTGGTTCTGGACCGCGGATATTACAATCTTGGTCACTGACGATGCTGGGAATCGTATTAGTGGGGCACTTGTTGAAGGGGGCTGGAGTATTAATCAATCGGGGTCTTGTACCACCGATAGTTCGGGCGAATGTACTATCGAAAAGAATGATTTACGACGCTGGAATGAAACGGTTTCATTAACGGTTACCAATGTAACGGGATCGCTTCCTTATAACGCCACGCTGAACACAGACCCAGATGGGGACAGCGACGGCACAACCATCACCGTCACAAAGCCATAACGATTTT
>JBCCFD010000317.1:0-9635 GCA_039029915.1 Chloroflexota bacterium | reverse complement strand
TCGAAAACAAAATCGCCATAGCTCACTTGCCCCCAATCAAGAACGGCCGTTATTTCACCATACTTCGCCAGCACGTTGTTATAATCATAATCTCGATGGACAAGATAACGTTCTTTTGAGCAATAAGGGATCAAACTAACCATCTTCTGATAAACCAATTCAAAATAGTCACGATCCAGTAAAGAATCAAAAAGCGTATGCCAAAGACCAAAAAAGTCATCTGGATCTTCGTTCATGACACGCTTCAACGCCTGCTCCCAACTCGCTTCCACCCCGTTTCCATCTTCACCCAACCAGCTATAACCAGAAAATTGACTGACATCACTTTGATGAATGGCAAGCAATGTTTTCATATTGCTTGGTAATACTTGGAAATAATCATCTTTTGATAATGCAGAAAGTTCTTGGCCCGGCATCTTTTGCGAAATGGAAAAATAAAGCTCGTTAAACGTCCCCAATTCTATAAGGGGAGGGATCGGAATTGTTGGCCTAGCAAACTGATCATAAATCATTTTTTCTTTTTTAAAGCTGCCCGAATCTTCCTTCGTAAAACGTAAAACATATTCACGATCTTCTACACCAAATGAAAAAACTCGGGCCATATGCCCACTCTCAATTGGCACCAAATTGTCAATTGGTGGCTCGAAAGTTCGGGATAACAATTCCCGCATTGCTGGTTCCTCAATAATCGGTTTAATGTCACTCATAATTAAATATCTAACCTTCTATAAGCCTATTACCCCAGCCAACCTGCATTATCACGTGAGCCAAATAAATTGCCAAAAATTAAATCACAGTATGCCTAATTACAAAAAAAACTTCAATTAAATATAAAAACTGAAAAATAGTCTGTTCAAACCAGTCCATAAGAACTATTCCTTCCCCCCTCTAACGGCTCATGCAAACGCCCCGTTTTTTGGATACTTTTGTTAGGTATGAAGGAGAAAATTAATCAATTTACACAAATTGATTTAAGCATCATCAATTAGCCTTATGCAGCAATTTATCATTGTCACTCTAAATGGTCTTACGCAAGCCGCCTTATTCTTTGTTGTAGCAAGCGGTTTTTCCTTGATTTTTGGGCTCATGCGCGTCGTCAATATGGCCCATGGCACACTTTATGCAATTGGGGCCTACATTGGCTGGTCAATATGGGACACAACAGGAAACTGGTGGATCGCTTTAACCGTTGCTCCTCTTGTGGCGGTCGTTCTTGGCGTTCTTATGCAGCGCTTCCTTTTGACTAGAGTCCAAGGAGATGACCTACAGGAGGCGCTCGTCACGATTGCAGTATCTATCATTGTAGGAGATCTCTTGCTTCAGCGGTATGGTGGAGCGATACGCCAAGTCCAGCCGCCTGAAATCATCACTGGGGCCACAACGCTTCTAGAAACAGAATCCCTTCGCGTCATTTATCCCACTTTCCGCCTATTCACCCTTTTCGCTGCCATACTCATTGGCTTCCTCCTCTGGTACCTTCTTAATCGGACAAAGCTGGGCATGGTCATCCGAGCCGGTATCGATGATCGAGCCATGGTGGATGCTCTCGGCATCAATATTGACCGAACCTTCATTCTTGTATTTGGGCTGGGTGCATTATTAGCTGGTTTAGGCGGATTTTTTGGGGCCTCAGCCCTCTCATTAAGACCGGGAGATGATGGCGTTTATCTTTTGTCATCGCTCATTGTTGTTATCGTTGGTGGTATGGGGAGTTTAGGTGGGGCTGCCCTTGGGGCAATTTTAGTCGGGTTGGCCGGACAGTATGGCCTAGCTTATACACCAACCTATGCCATTTTGATCACCTTTGTCATTATGGTCCTTGTTCTCGCCGTTCGGCCACAAGGGATTTTGGGGAGAAATATCACTCGATGAAAACCAATCGCCAACTAAACACGCGCACAACGCTTGGAATCATTTCGATAATATTTTTAATAACCTATCCGCCAATAATGATTGGCCTAGCCAGAGTCGGCGTGATTCGGGAAGCCAATTTCTACATCTTGCAAATTGGCGTTCAATCCCTCTATTTAGCCGTTCTTTCGATGAGCTTAGCCTTTCTAGCCGGATATGGGGGGATGGTGTCTCTCGGGCAAATCGCCATCTTTGGTGTCGGGAGCTACGCCTTTGCCAACTTGGTAGCCATGAATGGCCATCCCGCTTGGGTGGGCATCATTGCTGCCCTTATCCTGCCGTCCATTGTTGCCTTCCTCTTTGCCTTGATTTCTGTACGGACTGAAGGCATATACTTTTTGATGATCACCTTAGCTCTAGCCATGCTAACCTTCTCTTTTGCCCTTCAAAACCGCAACTTAACTCGTGGTTTTTCAGGCATCAATGACACCCAAGCCCCTTGGTTTGACCCTGAAAATCTAATTAGCTCATCGACAACCTTTTACTATATTGCGCTGATTATTGCTCTGGCCGTATTTTTCTTATTCAGCTACACCGTAAAAACGACATTTGGATTAGCTCTACAAGGCATTCGGGATAACGCTCGACGGATGCGCGCCCTTGGGTTTAATGTAACCGCACACAAAATTGCTGCCTTCACGCTAGCAGGCTTTGTCGCCGGAATCGCTGGGCTTTTAGGCGTCTGGTACAACGGCCAAATGTCCCCGGGCGCTATCGACCTCACTCGAAACATCAATATTTTAATGATTGCTGTATTAGGTGGGCTTTTATACTTTGAAGGCTCTTTTGTTGGCGCTATTTTCTTTGTTCTTGTAACCACCTTCGCTAGTACATTTACCAATTGGTTAAATGCTTTAGAACTCCCCCTCAAACTTGGCTTTAACACCCTAATTGGGATCACCTTTTTACTCGTCGCGCTCTTCCTAAAAGAAGGAATAATGGGTCTATTTTGGGGCTTTTTATTGAAGGATGAGGAGGAGCCTTCCGCCACATAACATCTGAATTCTTTATCGTGTTCCCCTCTAGTTTCGTACCTCACGGAACTAGAGTTTATTAATGAGGAGATTAGGTAAACAGAAAAGCAAGTTTACATAAAAACTGCATTCTCTATTGCCTAAACAAGGAGATTTTTATGATTTTCAAGACAAAGAAAAATTGGCCATACATATTACTTGTCCTTTTACTCGCTCTACTCGTTGCTTGCGGTGGTGATACACCAACGGCTGATCCAGCCCCCGAGGCTGAAGCACCCACTTCTGACGTCGAAGACGAAGAGATGGATGAAGAAATGGACGAAGAGATGGATGAGGAAATGGACGAAGAAATGGACGAAGAGATGGATGAGGATGAGGCTATGGCAAGTGATGAGCCAATCCGCATTGGTGGTGTCGCCATTTTGGAAGGTGCTTTCGCCGCCCTAGGTGAAGACTCAGTTCGTGGTATCGAAATGGCTATCGCCGCCTTTGATGGTGAAGTCGCTGGACGCCCCATAGAACTCATCGTTGAAAGTTCTGATGCAACGCCAGATGTCGCTGTTAACGCCGTTCGTAAACTCGTAGAACAAGATGGTGTCGATGTCGTTGTTGGCCCCCTTTCTGGGGACGAAGGGATTGCAATTAAAGGGTATGCACTTACCCAACCTGAAATTACATTTGTTAATGGTGTTTCTGGTGCTCAAGACGCCACATTGCGTGACCCTGCTCCAAACTTCTTCCGCTTCAATACAGATGGCACTCAATGGATGGCTGGCTTAGGAAATTATGCTTACGCAGAAAAAGGGTATGAAGTTGTTGCCACTGTAGCTGAAGACTATAGCTTCCCATACAGCCAAGTTGGCGGTTTCGTATTGGAATATTGCCAATCTGGTGGTCAAGTTGATGGTCAATTCTGGACACCCATTGGTACGACTGACTACAGCTCGATAGTGGCTTCAATTCCGCCAGATGTTGACGCGATCTATGTAGCGCTCGGCGGTGCTGATGCAGTTAACTTCTTACGCCAATACACTGAGTTTGGCGGCACTGCACCCATCATTGGTGGTTCAATTACGGTTGACCAATCCGTTTTAAGCTCAGACGGCGCATTGCTAGACGCGGTTGTTGGTACAATCTCTGCTGGTCCAATTGCAGATACCAATCCAGACCCAGCCTATCGCGCTTTTGTTGATGATTACTTAGCCCAGTTCCCAGAAGATGGGTTTGCTTCCCCTTCGCTCTTTGCTTGGGGATACTACCTCAATACGTTTGCGCTTTTGACCGCGATGGAAGAAGTTGGTGGTGACTTGTCTGACGGTCAAGCCGCTCTGCAAGCTGCTTTGACTGAAACTGTGATTGATGGCCCAACTGGATCAGTGGAATTGGATGGCAATCGTCAAGCGATTGGGAACAACTACATCACTGAAATTATTCAATTAGAAGATGGCACATTGATTAGCGAACTGGTTGAGGTTGTGCCAAACGTCAATCAAACATTAGGGGTTGATGCTCAAGCATACTTGGACCTTGGCGCTTTCGACCGTGAAAATCCAAACTGTGGCGCTATTAGTGAACAATTCTCTGACGGATTACCAGCTGCTGAAGAAGAGATGGCTGATGGTTCAGAATTTGGACCTATACAAATCGGTGGTGTGGCTATTTTAGAGGGAGCTTTTGCGGCCTTAGGCGAGGACTCTATTCGCGGTATTGAAATGGCAATCGCTGCCTTTGGTGGTGAAGTGGCTGGCCGGCCGATTGAACTCGTTGTGGAAAGTTCAGATGCCACACCCGATGTGGCTGTGAATGCCGTTCGCAAACTGGTAGAGCAAGATGGTGTTGATGTCGTTGTTGGCCCTCTCTCTGGGGATGAAGGAATTGCGATTAAAGGGTATGCCCTTACACAACCTGAGGTCACCTTTGTAAACGGTGTTTCTGGTGCTCAAGATGCCACATTGCGTGACCCTGCCCCTAATTTCTTCCGCTTTAACACGGACGGAACACAGTGGATGGCTGGTTTAGGTAACTACGCTTACAGCGATAAAGGGTATGAGGTTGTAGCAACTGTCGCTGAAGATTACAGTTTCCCCTATAGTCAAGTTGGTGGTTTTGTCCTGGAGTATTGTCAAGCCGGTGGTCAAGTTGACGGTCAGTTCTGGACGCCAATTGGCACAACAGACTACAGCTCGATAGTAGCTTCAATTCCACCGAATGTGGATGCAATTTATGTGGCGCTTGGTGGGGCTGATGCTGTCAACTTCTTGCGTCAGTACACTGAGTTTGGCGGCACGGCACCTATCATTGGTGGTTCAATTACGGTTGACCAGTCTGTTTTAAGCTCAGACGGCGCATTACTAGACGCAGTTATTGGCACCATCTCTGCTGGTCCAATTGCTGATACCAACCCAGACCCAGCCTATCGCGCCTTTGTTGAAGATTATCTGGCTCAATTCCCTGAAGATGGGTTTGCTTCCCCTTCCCTCTTTGCTTGGGGATACTACCTTAACACCTTTGCGCTTTTGACAGCAATTGAAGCTGTGGGTGGGGATTTATCGGATGGTCAAGCGGACCTGCAAGCTGCTTTGGCTGAAACTGTAATTGACGGACCGACAGGAACCGTTTCACTAGACGGCAATCGCCAGGCAATTGGCAACAATTACATCACTGAGATTGTTCAGTTGGAAGACGGAACATTGATTAGTGAGCTGGTCGCGGTTGTACCTAATGTGAATCAGACGCTAGGTGTTGAGGCACAAGCTTATTTGGACCTTGGTGCTTTTGACCGTGAGAACCCAGTTTGTGGTGACTTGAATCCATAACTGTTAGTTGAATAGGTGCGGCATAACGGCAACAATTGTTGCCGTTATGCCCATTTACGTTTGGTATTACTTATCTATGAACGCACTTGAGCTGCACAATCTTGGGGTCAACTTTGGTGGTATCTATGCCGTCCGCGACGTGACTCTTTCGGTGACAAAGGGTGAACGACGAGCCATCATCGGGCCAAACGGCGCCGGTAAATCAAGCCTTTTTAATTTGATTGCGGGAGAGTATCAGGCCACCATGGGACAGGTCTTTTTGTTTGACGAGGACGTTACGAAACGGCCGATTTTTTTACGCAGTCGAATGGGGCTAGGCCGAACCTATCAAACCTCTGCTCTCTTTCCAAGCCTAACCATTCTTGACCACCTTTATTTAGCGATACGGGGATGCTATAAGGGTCGGATGAGCTTCAGCCGGATATTAGGCAATGATCAATATAAAAAATCAGCGCAAGAGATTGGGGAACGGGTTGGGCTAGGAGACATGCTGTTGCGAAAAGTAGCGGACATCTCTCATGGTGAGCAGCGACAATTGGAAGTTGGCCTGTCATTAGCTGGCGATCCCCGGCTTATTTTGCTTGATGAACCGGCGGCTGGGCTTTCGCAGGGGGAGCGCGTTCGGCTCATCGAATTAATTAAATCTCTGGATGATGATTTGACAATTTTAATTATTGAGCACGACATGGATGTGGCCATGGAAGTAGCTGATGTGATTACCGTAATGCATGATGGCGCAGTTATCGCATCGGGGAGTCCCGAAGATATTGGTAACAGCGAAGAAATCCACGCGCTTTATCTGGGGAAACACGGCGAATGAGCAATCTATCAATCAAAAACCTCAGCGTCTTTTACGGCAGTGCGCAAGTTTTGCACGATGTTTCTTTTGAATTGGGGACTGAGCCAATTGCTTTAGTCGGGCGCAACGGCATGGGAAAAACGACGTTGTGCAACGCAATCATGGGGCTAATTCCCACACAGTCTGGTTCAGTGCGCTTTAAAAATGAAACATTAACGGGTTTACGACCGTATCAAATTGTAAAAAATGGTTTGAGCTATGTCCCACAAGGACGACGCATCTTTCCATCTTTGACTGTTCATGAACATCTAAAAATGCTTGATCCGGGAAAAGCGGCGAAGTGGAACATTGAACGGATTTATAGTCTATTTCCTCGCTTAAACGAACGGCGCAGCAGCGGCGCAGGCAAGCTTTCAGGTGGCGAACAGCAAATGTTGGCGATTGGGCGAGCTTTGTTGCTCAACGCCAACATTTTAATTATGGATGAGCCATCTGAAGGATTAGCCCCAGTGGTTGTCGATCAGGTCGTCGACACAGTGAAACAGTTGGCTCAGGAAGATATTCAACTACTCGTCATTGAACAAAAATTAGCCGTGGCGGCTGAGCTTGCCGAGCGGATGTTGGTGATGGTTAACGGCCGTATTGCGCTTGAAACCACCTCAACCGAAATGCTAGCTGATGAAGCCGCGCAAAGACGATATTTAGGCGTCAGCCCTTTAGAAGAAGGAAGTTAAATATGGGAAAATTTGTTTTGAAATCTGAAACACCCCGCGACACAGCCGACTGGGGCACCCTCGCTTGGCTAAGCCATCCCCCCACAACAGGAAACAAGCAGTTAACCGTGCTCGACGTTGAAATAGCCCCCGGTGAGGGGCATGATTTTCATCGTCATCCCGGACAAGAAGAAGTCATTATTATTCTCAAAGGAACCGTTGAGCAATGGATTGACCAAGAGATGAAAATGCTTCAACCGGGGGATGCAGCCTACATTGATGCGAGCATGGTCCATGCTTCATTTAATAATGGGGACAAACCAGCTCATCTTATTGCCATTCTTGGTCCTTGCATCGGGGATATCGGCTATGTGCTTGAGGATGTTGCTGACCAAGCGCCTTGGAACACATTAAGATCCTAAAGTAATAACGAACCATCTAGGAGAAATTTAATTATGCCATTTATTTCACGAGAGAACGCTGTCGCTGGCTTACGACAAAAAATTGCAGATGGACAACCCATCATCGGCTGTGGGGCCGGAACAGGTATCTCAGCAAAATTTGCAGAAGCGGGTGGTGCCGACATCATCATCATTTACAACTCGGGCCGATACCGCATGGCTGGACGAGGTTCATTGGCGGGCTTAATGCCATACGGTGACGCCAACGCAATCGTGATGGAGATGGCCTCTGAAGTGCTGCCCGTGGTGAAAAACACACCGGTCTTAGCCGGTGTTTGCGGCACCGATCCGTTTCGCTTGATGCCGGTATTCATCAAACAGCTTAAGGAAACTGGCTTTGATGGTGTGCAGAACTTTCCTACGGTTGGTCTTATCGACGGCGTCTTTCGTCAAAATTTAGAGGAAACGGGCATGGGGATGCAGCTTGAAATTGATGCCATCGCTGAAGCGCATCGTCAAGATATGCTCACCTGCCCTTATGTGTTTGACCCAGAACACGGCCGGGCCATGGTTGAGGCAGGCGCGGATGTCATCGTGCCCCACATGGGGTTGACCACCAAAGGATCAATTGGGGCAGAAACGGCGTTGACCCTAGACGATTGCGCCAAGATGGTGCAAGCGATTCGGGATGAAGCAATCAAAGTCAATCCAGATGTAATTTGCTTATGCCACGGCGGCCCCATTGCGGAGCCGGAAGATGCGCAATATATCTTTAACCATACAGAAGGGGTTGTAGGCTTCTTTGGGGCATCGAGCATTGAACGCTTACCGACAGAACGGGCCATTCGCAGCCAAGTAGAAAATTTTAAATCATTGAACTTTTAAGCAGGAGAATCCATATGGCAAGACCAATCACATTATTTACGGGCCAGTGGGCCGATTTACCACTAGAGGAACTCGCAAAAAAAGTAGGAGAATGGGGGTTTGACGGACTCGAATTAGCTTGCTGGGGAGACCATTTTGAAGTTGACAGAGCGTTAAGTGAAGATGGCTATATTCAAAGTCGACTCGATATTTTGGAAAAAAACGGGCTCAAATGTTACGCCATTGGCACCCATTTAGTAGGGCAATGCGTGTGTGATCCAATCGACACTCGTCACAAATCGATCTTACCAGACTACATCTGGGGAGACGGGGAGCCAGAAGGGGTCCGGCAACGGGCTGCCGAAGAGATGAAAAACACAGCCAGAGCTGCCAAAATGCTGGGTGTTGATGTTGTGACGGGCTTCACAGGCAGTAGTGTATGGCACATGCTCTACTTCTTCCCTCCTACCAGTCAGGAAGATATTGACAAAGGATATGTTGATTTTGCAGCCCGCTGGCAGCCAATTATGGAGGTTTTTGCCGCAGAAGGCGTCAAATTTGGGCTAGAAGTTCACCCGACAGAAATTGCATACGATATTATTACCTCGCAACGCACGCTTGAAGCGATTAATCATCACCCCAACTTTGGCTTTAATTTTGATCCCAGCCACTTTATTCATCAGTTCTTAGACCCTGTTGAATTTATCAATGCGTTCCCAGACCGCATTTTCCATGCGCATGTTAAGGATTCACGGGTCAGCTTAAACGGCCGTAATTCTATCCTCTCCTCTCATCTAGACTTTGGTGATCATCGACGGGGTTGGGACTTCGTTTCCCCCGGTCGAGGCGATGTTGATTGGGACAAAATTGTGCGAGCCCTTAACCGAATCGGCTACGATGGCCCACTATCCATAGAATGGGAAGATAGCGGTATGGATCGAGATTGGGGTGCGCCTGAAGCTTTAAAAATGGTCCGCAGTCAGGATTTCACCGCCTCAAATGTTGCCTTTGATGCTGCCTTTGCAAGTGAGGATTAAATATGAATCGTAAGCTAAAATTTGGACAAATTGGGGGTGGTCGTGACTCCTTTATTGGGGCTGTCCATCGCCGTGCCGCTATCTCGGATGGCAAAACTGAACTCGTCGCCGGCGCCTTCT
>JBCCFD010000316.1:0-9637 GCA_039029915.1 Chloroflexota bacterium | reverse complement strand
GCACGACATGATTGGCAACGCCATGGAATGGTCCATCTCCCAAACAGATGGCAAAGGCGTGGTTTGGGGTCGGCTGTGGGATCTGCACATTGAGGGCGATTACCTCATCGACCTGACCCACAACCTCATCGAACCCGACGCCAACTACGACATCGGCTTCCGCATCGTCTCGTCAGAAGTTTAAAAAACTGACTTCTTTCATTGCACTATTGGGCGTGTTTTAAGGTCGATATTCATCCGGAACCGATGAATGGACGGGATGATTGGGACAAGTTTGCCGATACCGCTCATCTATCCCCAAATATTCCTGCCATTCATCCCAAGTCAAATTACGTGCCACCCGTTCGCACCCTGACAGCACCAATCCTTCAAGGCTGTCCCAAAGTCGGATGGTTGAGTCGGCACCTGCTGAAGCAAGCGTTTTTCCATCTGGTGAAAAGGCAACAGCGACAACCCGATCTTCATGGCCAGAAAGAATGATGGGGGCAGCAGTAGGGTCGGCCATATCCCATAACCGAATTGTGCTATCATTACTGGCTGTAGCAACCGTCTTTCCATCCGGTGAAAAAGCAACAAAATTAATCCCATCACTATGGCCTGAAAGAATGAGTGGCTCCTCATCAAGATTGTTTAAATCCCATAACTGCTGGCCAGAGACGAGATTTGAACCGTCTGGTGAGATGGCAATAAACCCAAGGTTATTAATGAAAGTGTCAAATGGAGTGGTCGTCGATTGATTTAAATCCCATAATTGAACAAAGCCACCCTGGCTCACTGATGCTAGTCTGTCTCCATCCGGAAAGAAAGCAACCGCTACGGCTGACCGCACATGAGACCCCACAACTGTGGGGCTGGCGTTTAGGTCAAGCAAATCCCACAATCTTACCGTATTATCCTCGCTCGCAGAGGCAAGAAATTGCCCATTCGAGGAGAAGGATAGGTCATTCACAGCAGCTACATGAGCATCAAAAATGTGGGGAGCAAGACTGAGATTAGCTAAATTCCAGATTCGAACGGTGCTATCCTGGCCAGCGGAGGCCAACATTTGACCATCTGAGGAAAAAGCGACAGCGTTTACAAAACCTTCATGGCCTGGAAGCATTTGGGGAGGCGCATTAGTATTGTTCACATCCCAGATTCGTACAATACCATCTTCGCCACCGAAAGCGAGTGTTTGGCTATCTGGGGAAAAGGCCACAGAAAATACTGTCCCTTCATGACCAGAAAGATCGGGTGTATTCGGGTTTAGATTGGTAACATTCCACAACCTAACCGTATTGTCACTGCTGGCCGAAGCGAGCGTTTTTCCATCCGGTGAGAAAGCCACAAAATTCACATCGTCAGTATGATCGGAAAGGATTTGGGGGTCAGCTTCTAGATTATTAACATTCCAAAGCCTAACGGTGCTGTCCATGCTAGCGGACGCCAGCGTTTGGCCATCTGGGGAAAAGGCCAATGAAACTACTGAATCTTCATGCCCTGTAATGATTTCGAGAGGCACACTTGGATTATTAACGGACCAGAGGCTAATCGTCCCATCAAGGTTAGCAGACGCCAGCGTTTGGCCATCTGGGGAAAAGGCCAATGAGACGTAAGGGGAAAAAGTGAAGCCGCCTGGAAAGACCACAGGAGCCTCATTAGGATTATTAGCATCCCACAGCTGTATTTTGCCTTCAACATCGGAGGAGGCTATCGTTTGGCCATCTGGAGAGAAGGTCACAAAAAGAAATCCAAAATCAACTCTAAGCTCAGGAGCTGGAGACCCATAAGGATCATCCGTCTGCCAAAGACGGATCGTGCGATTATCACTAGCGGTAGCCAGCGTTTGACCATCTGGAGAAAAGGCCACTGAATAAATAGCGCCATCTTGAATCGACAGAATGATCGGGTCGCTATCAAGATTATTAACATCCCACAGCCTAGCGGTGTTGTCAAAGCTTCCAGAGGCCAGCGTTTGACCGTCTGGAGAAAACGCAACGGACAAAACAATACCTTCGTGACCGGTTAGGCTGACTGGGGCATTACTAAGATTCTCCAAGTCCCAGAGCTGAATCGTATTATCCTGACTAGCAGTTGCTAACCATTGACCGTTAGGATCAAAGGCCACTGACGTTATAGTATCTGTATGGCCAGTTAATATCCGAGGGAAAAATGGGACGGATACCGCAGCCTGCAAAGCTCGATAGTTTAGCGCCAGCTCCTTCTGCCCGATTTCTTGGTCAATTCGAACGGCCTCTATGCCTAACAGCGTGCGCAGCTCAGCGTTGTTATTGTCAGTCCTCTCGTCTAAAGTTCTAAATGCTAAAGATTGGGCCAGTAATCGGCGCTCCTGGCGTTCAGCTTCTGCCCGTAAAGCGTCTGCTGTTGCTCGTGCATTTTGGGCATTTTGCGCGTCCATTTCCGCTTGGCCTTGCGCAATTGTGGCCGTTGCTTCCGCATTAAGCGCATTCTCAGCTTCACTGAAGGCTTCACCTTGAGCGAAAGTCGCCGTTGCCTCAGCAAATTGGGCATTTTGCGCGTCTATTTCCGCTTGGCCTTGCGCAACAGTCGCTATTGCTTGGGCATTTTGAGCATTTTGTGCGTCTATCTCTGCTTGACCTTGAGCAATTGTGGCCGTTGCTTCGGCGTTTTGAGCTTCGGCTTGGCCCTGGAAGGCTTGAACAGCCGAAACAACCGCGACAACTAGCAACACGCCAACGACGGCCGTGGCCCATCTCAGAATCGTACCCACACGCTTTTGGCTTTTGAGCTCTTCCTCCTGTTTGCGAATGGCTTCAGTTTCTGCCTCTAAGCGCTGGCGTTCAGCTGTACTAGACTGAATAAATTGGTGGGCATTGGTGCTAAGCAACGGCCGTAATTCCTCATCCCGCTCTTCAATTTGTAGGAGGCGCCCCCCCCGATAAAGATAGCTATCGTCTTTTTGCTCAACCCACTCATTGGCATCAGTTTCAACCTGGTTTTGCAGGCTAATGAGCTCTCGATTACTGTCTACGAGCTGGCGTAGCCACGGCCAGGCATCAATCAACTTTTCATGAGCAATAGTAACGGCCGACGTATTTTGACCAGCGAAGTCAATTTCATGAGTAGCCTCAATCCCGCTACGCGTTAGAAGCCGCACATTAACAGCCGAAAGGCGTTGAATAACATCTATAACGGCCGTTTTGCTGCCACCGGCAGGAATAAGCTGAGCCAAAGTTGCGGTTCTACGCGTATCTGCCCGACCTTGCCCGACTTCAATCAATTTGGAGAAGATTGTTTCGGCTATTTTCTTTTGATCATCTGTGAATTTAGCAAACACTTTATTGGCGTGCTGCTCAAGAGCGTTTTCCAAACCGCCTCGCTCCACATATTTAGCAAGCGTCATGTTCATCGGTTGATCAATTTGAGATTTCTCAGCCTCAAACAGATCGCGCAGGGCAAAGCTCATAAGCGGCAAAGCATCTGGTGATCCTTTCATATCGGAAATAACGCGTGAAACGAGAGCCGGATCAATGCCAGCACCAACTTCGAGAGCTGGCAATGTGATCGCTTTGGCTAGATCAGGTGGGCTCATGGTTCCCACCAGTTGAAACTGGTCGCTCATCAGCTCACGCAATGTATCGTAGCTGGCACAATGTGAAACAAAGTCTGAGCGCAGAGAAAGGATGATTTTACAGCGACCAGCTTCCGCCTGCGCCGCTGTGGTCAGTAAGTTAATAAAATTACGACGGGTTTCAGCGCTCTTAGTTTGTGTAAACACCTCTTCAAATTGATCCACAAGTAGCACAAACTGCTGCTTTTCATTATCACTAAGCAGGCTGTGAACCTGTTTGAGTAGCGCTTCTGGGTTATCGCCATTCTCTCGCAAATAGTCTCCGCTGTTTGGCCTTTGGGTAAGTTTTTCTATTGCGCTGGCTAGCTGCCCTATCGGCTCCCCTTTGGGTTGTAGGGTAGCTAGCAACCAGCGCTCGCTTCCCTCAATTGCACCTTGCCGTAGTGCATGAATGACGCCCGCTTTGGCAAGGGATGATTTTCCACTACCGGAAGGGCCAGCGATGGTAACAAAGCTGGCAGTTTGCAAGCGTTCAACAACTGTAGCGACAAGCGTTTCACGGCCATAAAAGTATTTGGCGTCGGATTCTTCATACGCTTCCAGACCGCGATATGGATTACGGCCGTTCCACACAGTCGGTTGCTCTTTATTTTTTAATTCAACAACTACTTCTGCAACCGCTTCGGTTGACAATCCAAAAACGATATCCCGCCCAACGACATTACCTATGAGTTGATTGCCACCATAGTTTTGATTGAGACTATTTTTGTTTGTAATTTGATCGCTTTTCTGGTTGCTTTCGTTAGACATACTACCTTTTCCTAATCGATTTCCAGCATTTTCTCTTGGCTGATATAAGCAAAAAATCGCAAATTTCCCCACACCAATACATATTAAACTTAAAAGTTAAAATTTGCTTACCTTAAATGGATACAAAAGGGATACAAAACTTTCGATTTGCGGGGAAATCAGTCACAAAAGGGGTACAAGCCTACACACTAATATCGAAAAACGGTAAGCCGTAAGTGAAACGAAGTTCCTGCTTCCAATAAAACAACGACCATAAACTTCGTCTCATCGAGCTTCCGAAACTTTTATCTCGCATGGTTTTTAATTTGGAAACTGTGGAACCCTTTACTAAGAGTTACCATAGTGAGGCTTGCTGTCATTGACTTTGAAAGGCGTCTCTTTGTAGACTGAAACTCAACTTATTTACATTGGAGAACCCTATGACCAACTTTGAAGTGACCCGTGCTCATCTCAAAAACGCCCGCGACGCCAAAAACTGGGATTTGCTGGATAAACTGCTGGAAATCAGCAATGCTCACATCAATGACAAATCTTACTACACCGACACATGGGGGGAATGGTGGGGCTTGCTGCTGGAATGTGCCTATCAAAACGACGAAGTTGGTGTTCGGGTACTGCTTAAACATGGCGCCAATAAAGAGCTAGGCAACTGGGGCGACTGTATCCCCACCACGCCAAAAGAAGCGGCCGTTGACAAACCAGCCATCCTTGCCCTGTTAAACAACAGCACACCCCCTGATTACGAACGAAAAACAGAACCACCTTTGCCAAAGGTCGAGTCTTTAGACGATCAAGCGGTCAATCAGCAGGGGGCTATTCGTGATCAAACGGGGATAGTGTTTCAAACCGATGCTGTAAAAAAGAAAAAGGTAAATAAGAGATTACGGGATTAGAAAATTGACAAATCAAACAATCACTTAACCCTTTGACAAAGCTCAAGACAAGTCATCCAATCGACGAATCTCCAGTCTTCTAATCTCCCAATCAATACACCATTGCCCCATTGTGAGCTTACTCACAGTCCGATCATGAACGCCACATTACACTTTCCAAGGAAAGATGCCCGCTTTGAGGAAGGGTAGCTATAATTTTGAAAATATTGCTCATTATCGATAACGCTTATCTGATTCCGTAGGATTGTTTATGCAAGCCGTACCTCCCATTCAACAAAATCAATCAAGCCTTGGCCGCAATTTAGGGTACCTTTTCATCGTACCGTTCGTTGCTATCGTCATAGGGATGCTCGTCTTTGCTATTTCTGTGCTGAGCTATCAAAGTTCCCACGCGGATACGATTTTTACGGGCGTGTATGTCGATGAGATTGATTTAAGCCAGCTTACCTTAGCGGAAGCGGAATCAGCCTTAGCCACACAACTTATCGATCCTAACAGCAATATTGTGTTAACAGATCCGACGACGGGGCAATCATGGACGTTCACTCACGAAGCGCTGGGGATGTCTATTGACTACCAAACAACGCTTGACCAAGCTTATGCTGTCGGACGCACCGGAGGGAATGTGACTCAGCTAGAGGAGATGTTCCGCGTGTGGTATTACGGCCGTCACATCGCCCCGACCTATATCTTTGATGAGGGGAAACTGGCAACGGCCGTTAATCAGCTTGCTAATGAAATCAACCAGCCCGCTGTGAATGCCCAAATGCTCTTCAATGGCAACGATATCCAATATCTTTCAGGGCAAACGGGGCGAGCTTTAGACGTTGCATTACTAGACAGTCAAATTCGAGCCCCACTGCTGGCTTTTCAAGCCGCTGAAATCGAACTGTTGATTCACGATATTCGCCCTTCCTTAGTCGATGCGGAAGCCGTCTCCTACGAAGTGGACCGCATTTTCAACTCACCCATCTCATTTTATTTACAAGAACCGCTAGACGAGCTTGATCTTGACACCGTTTCTCTTTCACCAGAAGAGCTAGTGAGCTGGATTCGGGTCGAAGTGGTATCAGGGGAAGCTGGCGGCTTTGAGCACAATGTGTTTATGGACGAGGTCGCCATGACGCAGTGGTTGGCTCAATATGAAGACACGTTGTATCGCGAACCCGTCAACGCCCGTTTCTACTTCGATGACAACACCCGCGAACTTATTTTGGTAGCCCCGCACATCAACGGCCGTGAACTCGACATTCCCGCTACCATTGCGCTCTTCCAAGAGCAAATCAAAACATCAAATCGCTCGATTCCGTTTGTGATGCGTGAGATTGTGCCCACAGCACATAAGGACGTAACGGCCGTTGAGCTTGGCATTACCGAACTTGTTACCCAAACCACCACGTGGTTCCGCGGCTCCACTGCTGAACGGAAACATAATATTGCCCGAGCCGCCGCCAACTTCTTTGGCGTCGTTATTGCCCCAGGCGAGGAATTCTCCTTCAACAAATATCTAGGCTCCATTAGCGAAGGTGAAGGGTACGAGCAGGGCTTCGTCATCATCGGCGGGCAAGCCGTGTAAGGTATCGGTGGGGGTGTTTGCCAAGTGAGCACGACGCTGTATCAAACCGCATTTAACGCTGGCTTCCCAATCACTGAACGTTGGGCACATGGCTATATGCTCAATTATTACAACGATGGTGAAGGGCCAGGCATGGACGCCACCATTTTCTCTCCCATCGTTGATATGAAATTTATCAACAATACACCTCACCACCTGCTGATTGAAAACTACTACAGCACGGAAAATGAAGCCTTAACCTTCAAATTTTACAGCACCTCTATGGGACGCCGCATTGTCAAGGAAGCCCTACCTTGGGAAAACATCATCCCAGCCCCATCCCAAAGCGAAGACCGCTGGGAGTTTAACCCTGAGCTAGAGGAAGGTGAAGTTGTGCAAATTGATTGGGCTACGGAAGGGGCCGATGTGTCCGTTCGCCGCACGATCTACAATGAAGATGGTCAACTCATTGGTGACCAAATCTTCACCAGCAATTACATCCCAATTGGCAACGTCTACCAGTACGGGCCTGGTGTTGAACCGTTCGACTACTCTAAGGTTCCCGATTACAACAATTAGTAAAGCTTTTCGAATACTGGTTTATAAGGTCATGTCAAAACCCTTTGTTAAATGAAACGAAGTTCCTGCTTTAAATAAAACGATGGCTAAAAACTTCGTTTCCTCGTGGTTCCGAAGCATTTATCTAACAAGGCTTTCAATTTAGAAACTTCGGAGCAGTGAAGCTGAACCCAAGCTCAATGAGCTTACGACCTTGATTATGCGGCCTGAGCCTGTCGAAGGCTTCACCTTTCGTCTCATAGAACAAACGCGTTAAAAACCTTAGAACAGTCAAACAAATATCCCCGTAAATATCACCCCATAATTCACCCCGAAAACTTCAATTTTGTTCTATATTTTCTTTGACTTTTTAGAACATTTGTGCTATATTATTTAGGACATACGATTTACCCTCTTCCTCTCCCAACACAACCCTCTTCCCCCCTCTTATGGAGCCAGCAGGCGCGACCCTTGCTGGCTCCTACCTCCTCTCTCAGGGTTGGAAAGCATCAAATTGATGGAGTGCGAAAGAGAGATCACAAAAAATCATAACGTACAGAATCGCCACAACCCATCGGTGTGTGGCGCGCTTCGTTTCTACCCATTTCTACAATGGCAGAAACCAGACCCGAACGCAGTTTTCTAAAGATTGAAGAGGGCGTGGATTGAGTTTGATGATGCGTCATCAGGGTTATCCTCATTCATAAAATCAATTTTGACTACCGAGAAAATTGCAACCGTAGCGGCGATGTGCATGGACGCACAACTATCAAGACACCTCAATGAAGAGATAGGTGAACTTGAAGGAGATTTACAAATGAATAGTGGTAGCGGGTATCCAAATGGACAAACCCCGCCTCCTCAATATGATGGGATTATGATTCCAAAGTTTCAACGAAAAAACGTTGTCGGAATCATTATGTTTGTCGCCTTGTTGGCATTCGAGGTTTTTAATTTCGATACCACAAGATTTGCCTTGGCAAGTTTGCTGGGCGATGTGCGATTTCTGGGATTGCAATGGGCCAGCATCTTAGCCATTGCGTTTTGTTCCATTGACTTTGCTGGCTTGGCACGCCTTTTTACCCCCCAACAGGGTGAAGAGGAGCCACAGGTGGTGTGGTATTTAATGGGGGCTTGGCTTTTAGGAGCAACCATGAATGCCGTCATGACGTGGTGGGCGGTTTCTTTGACGCTTTTATCTCATGAATTTGGCAATGAAATATTAAGCCGAGAGCAGCTGTTAAGCACGGTACCGATCTTTGTGGCAACCTTGGTTTGGCTAACGCGGATCTTGTTTATTGGTGCCTTTTCAATTGCCGGTGAGCATATTTTTGACCTAGCGGGGACAAAGAATCGTTTGATGAATGCAGCAACTAGTCAGCGAGCCAATGTGCCAGCTCAAAAGCCAGCTCTTCGACAAACGCGCAAACCGGTTCCTAAACCGGCACCCAAGCCAGCTGAGCAAGAAGCTCCGGCTCCGCGCCCGAAACCGTCTCGTATCAATAGACGGCCGTTGCCCGGCCGATCCCAACAGATGCCGTCACCAATGCAGGCTCGTAAACGAGATAGGTAAACCAATTGTTACCCTAAATTTTTAATGAAGAGCGCCATGAGTCCAATGGCGCTCTTCTGTTTTTTATGATACGATCTCGGAATAATTTATTCATTTATTTGGTTTTTTTCTATAGATATTTATTCTATTGGCTTTATTTTCGTAGTCAGGCAATTCATCCAACAAAGTCAGACCTAACCTTGAAGAATGAACAGCGATTCGTTCTTCAATAAACAAACGGGCTCAACTGATTATTTGTAGGCGTATCATCATACTCTTTTGAACCCACGACACCCAAAACTAGCGCAAGCCATCTTCTCGAAATTCTGCTTCATTGGCAGTCATCTATAAAGTCACCGAATAAATAGTCCATAAAATTAATTTCTATTTTTAGGCAACCTTCTATGCAATTAAGCACAGATTTTATTTTTCGCATTATTGGAGCCATCGTTTTCACGGTCATATTTGCATTATTAGGCATTCAGCTTGCCCCTGCCTTTGAGGGAAGCTCTGAAACGTTTGGGCTCATTTTTGGCCTACTAGGCTTCTTATTTGGGCTAATTCTCACCCCTTCACTCACAATCTATCCGCTGCGACGAGTGAGTAAGCGGTTATCAAATATGGCACCTGAGCATTTGGTTGCCATTATTGCCGGCATCTTTTTGGGGTTGATGGCCGCAGCGTTACTCTCGTTACCGCTTGGGTTCTTGCCCTCTCCGTTTCGGCAGATTATGCCT
>JBCCFD010000315.1:0-9658 GCA_039029915.1 Chloroflexota bacterium | reverse complement strand
GTTTGTTATGACGTAGGGATGGGATAGCGCGGAATCTTCTAGATAAAACAAAACGAGATTTCCCCGCGCTATCTCACCCTCATCTGGACATTACAGTGATTTGATGGGCGAGATAGCTGGTCGAAATCGGTGTATTGGATAAGGATGTGGGGTGTCCACCTATCCCGCCCGTACGGGGAAATTCAGTTTAATTGTTAATCAACGGTAGGTACGAGGTCTCGAGCTCGGCGCCTTGAAGTTCAAAGAGTGTGATAGAGTCGGCGGGCAATGTTGGGCTGAAGCCACCGGCCGCGACGACCACATCTTGTTGGCGGGTGATTTGGGAGAGGTCGTCACCAGCGTATTGATACACTTTTGCAACGCCACCTTCAAAACCGTTCAGACCGATCGATGTTGTCAATGGTGATCCGCTTTTATTGATGACCATAATCGTGAGCATGCCGTCAGAGCTACGTTGAGCGGCGAAGACGGCCAGGTCTTCAGAGTCGCTGCTAGCAGCTGGCAAACTGAGGTCACCAAAGGTTGAGCCGTTGCCATCATAGTTGAGGTACATGCGGAAGGCGAACGCACCGGGGTCTGTGTTGGCAGGTGGTGCCCAAATCGTCGCTAAATCAACCCGTTCACGGCCGAAAATGCCTAGCACATCTGCCTGCGTCAAAGCGCCGTTGATATGCTCCAAGCCGCCCCAGTTATATTCAGTGATAGCTAGCTTGGTGCCAGGATAGTAGGTATCGATCCAGTTATGCATGCGAGGTAATAAGTTGACTGGTTCGGCAATCCAGCTTTCATCGACATAGGTTGGGTCCCACAGCGCCCGCGTGGAGCGTAAGCGTAAATCTTGGGTAAAGTCGCCACCGGCTGAGGTGAGCGCTACACCATCTTGCTGGGGATAGTAATGTAAATCAAAGTAGTCGAGCAGGCGGGTGCCGTTAGCTTGTTCATAAGCCGCCATCTGCTGCAGATACCATTCAACCAACGGCAAACCACCGTGGGCGTTGCGGTCAGGAGGATTTAGCCAGAAATCACCCCCAGAGGCGATATCAGCCGCTGAGTAGAAGTAGCCTGTCCAGCCCCAGATAACTGGACCTAAGGTTTGGGCGGTGGGGTCAGCTTCTTTAATCGCTTCGGCGTAGGTAATGCTGGTGGAAACGAGTGAATCGTAGCTCACGGGGTCTGGATGAACATCACGATGGGTGCTGTTCCAGAGCAAAGGTTCGTTATCGAGAGCGTAATAATCAACGCCACCGTTGGCAGCTGTCCCAAAGGTGCTGTTAAGGTGGGCAATCCACTCTTTCACCCAATCTTCGTCAATCGCCATGCTGGTTAAGGTTGGATCGTTTCCGGTAATGGGTGAGCCATCGAGATTACGGCCGTTTCCACAATCCCAATATTGCTCAAACTCCTGCTGGTCAGGATAGAGATCACGCGGATAGCTACAGTCGCGATCGTCGTTCAAACGACGGGTGGGTGTCCAGCCAATCATCGGCATCGTAATAATAGATTTAGTGCCTGAAGCGTTATTGGCCGCTACAAATTCATCCACACCCGTTGTCGTTAAATCATCATCCCCATCAGGCACATTCATGAAAAACCAGTCGTTGGCTCGGTTTGACATATCATTCTTCCAGTTGTAGCGAGTGGTGTGATTGCCCCCCCAGCGGCTAACTGGCATACTCGTTTCAGCGGCAAACTCACTATCGGTAAAATTCATGCCATAAATATCTTCACTGATAACGTGAGACACCGTCGTAGTATCAATTGTAACTGATGGACCATCTACGGGAGCCGGTGGTTCGCCTGAGCCGTCAGCTTCAACAAGCTGTACATTATCAAGGTAAAAGATGGGCTGCGTCGAACCGGTGGCCTCCTGCAGCACGATGCCCGAGACGAACCCATTAGATAAACCGAGTTCGCTCATCGATATTTCCACCAGCGTCCAGCTATTTGCGGTCGTGGTCACACTCACGGGTGAGTCGATGATAGATTGAGCGCCGTCGCGAACTTTAAGCTCAAGCTGATGCCCACCAGCAGATCCTCCGTGAATCCAAAAGGATACGGCGTCATAGTTGGCAGTGCTGAATGAGTCTAGGTTCTGGAGAGATAGGCCCGCCCAGGCATCCGTGTAGGTGACACTCATGGCGGCGCTACCTGACTGAACGGGATTGCCTTCGTTAAAGTTTGTTGTGGTGCTCCATGACCAATCCTGCCAATCAGCATCAAGACCGTCACCATAAATTGTGATGTTAGCCTGCGGGGCCGATTGTGGTGCGCTCTCCTGAACAACGGCTTGTTCAACTTGAGAAGCGGTTGCTTCAACACCAACTCGGCTTTGTTCGGTAGGTTGTGAAGGCTGAACGGCTGTTGCGTCTTGTGAATTGGCAGCAACTTCTTCTACTGCGGCCTGCGTTGGTAAAGAATGGATAGTGGCCTCTTCACTATTTGGCTGAATCAAAAAGTAGATAGGAATCAATAAAATCAATATAACAATAATTATCCAAGGGATTTGTTTTCTCATCATGCCTCCAAAATGAGATGGTGGAGAAACAAGCTTCATTCATCGCTTATTGTGCTTATTCTCCAGCTAGTCAACCATAATTAAGATATTTTTGGCTGACAAAAAATAAATAAAAATCGATATTTTGATTATATGAATAATAGAAAGTTATGAGATGGGGAGAGCGACAACTGGTTATTGGAAGGGATAAGTGGTTTTAGTGGGTCACAAACGACCACGCAACCCACTTATCCAATCAGTCGCCAAATCTCACTTTTGAATAGCACTGTGATAAATTACGCCACAAGTCGTTTATCAAAAGGGAAAAGAGATTATCTTGGACTGTTTTTAATTTTTTCCTTTATCAGTTCACTTAAAACGCCAGCGAGTCATTGATTTGATTCCGTCTTGCCAAGCAAAGATTTTATGGGGATGAATTTGCCAAACAGGCCCATGAGGAATGTTATATTTTTCCATGTAGGCAGCATCAGTTTTTTCAATAATAGATTCATCGTCTGTGATGTAGGTGGCAGCGCCTTCAATAATAACGCCACTATCCCCATCTTCTAAATGAACGCCTACCTGTGGATGCGCCATCAGATTTCTGGCCCAGCGGGTATCTGGCCCACCACCAACGTACAAAAGTTGCTCGACTAGAACACCCCAAACCGGTCTCGCATGAGGTGTTCCGTTCGGATGCATGGTACAAACCCAGTAATTTCGAGACTCATGCAGGCGTTTTAGAACATAAGCCCAATCAACCATCCCTTCTTCACTCTCGGGAATACCGTACCCTTCAAGGGGAAACGGCCGTTCTGCTTTTGGAATATTCATTTTTCCTCCAGATAATGTGATGATAAGTAAAACCATGAAGCGCCAAGCACAAATGTTCTAATCCTATCACAACAAGATTCGTCTGTCGGGTGATTGGATAATCTCAAAAATAGTTTTCGGAGAATCTGAGGCTCAAACCAGTTTACTTCCCATAGAAGCAAATATCAATCGATTTCAGGTTCCTGCGTACTTCTCATTTATTCATTAAATATTGAGGGTAAATAGGTGGATGAGATGTCAAGAAGGGGCCAAATTTCAGAGGCTTTACCGATAACCTCAATCTCGTTGATGGCGGCCACGGCACCATAGAAAAACGCACCCTGTGTTTCATTAACGGTAAGTCGTATTCGATCAACCACAACTGGGCTAGCAAGAACAATTTCCGTACCGCCGTTTTCAAACGGCTCAATCCGATTAACCTGAATCGTCTCAACAACAGTCCCGTTTCGATATAAGCGCAGGGTTGCCTTTTCAACGTAGTAGTTCCCCCGTTCTGCAGGCACACCAAAGCCATCCCAATCTCCCCCGCTGGGGACAGGACCAACCAGTCGGATAGCAGTAATGCGTTGATCAGCGGGCCAATCTAGCTGCACCCACTCCCCAAGGGCACTCCCTTTTTCAGAGATCCAGCCTTTCTCAGCATCTTGATACCCCACTTCATTGTTACCTTCTAAAAATGGGGCATTGGGCGAATTTGCAGGCACAGGAATCCAACCACGCCGATCGTTAATCTTTTCAGGATTAAAGGTATCAATATCGGGTCGGAACTGGGAGCTTGCTGAAGCTGTGGCATAGGGAGCAATATTGGTGTTGCCAGCTATGGATTGGGCCATAATGCCATCTAAAGAGCCGCTCACGTGCCCCATATGACAGCCAACACAAGTTATAGTCTCACCCGGACGCGCCCAAGCACTCCCCTGTGCAATCGACGCGTAACCGCGATTCCACTCTCGCACAATACGGCCGTTTGCATCCCTTAAAACAACAAAACTCATCAGGTCAGCCGGCACCTGCGCGGTAAATGCACCATCAATCACGGGCACCATTGTGTAAAGCATCGCCCGCAGTTCATTATCTCGCTTGTAATAAGTACAGTCCATGCTGGGATAACAATAAGCACCCGTAAACTGATTCGGATCAATCCAAATTTCAGCAACGGCCACGCTGCCCGGTGGCGGTGAATTATTAACGTATGGGAAATCAAGCGACGCATTAGCATACACATTGGGATTTGAAATGGTCACGAGTTCGATATTGTTGTTTTGGTTAAAAGCGTATTCCAGTAGGCTATTGGGTACATTGCTGTTCGTGGGGTCGTCGGAAGCAACGGCCGTAAAAGTGTCCATCAATGCCGACCAACCATACCGTACTTCTACAGGAACAGCATCCATCGCGTTGGCGGTAGGCATTCCAATACTGCTTAAATCAGTTGGTACTAAGGTTTTGGCTGAACCATCCACATTCATGACATAGAGCCGATATTTTTCTTCAGAGCCTAAAAGCTCATATGATTTACCGCTGGCTGAGTAGATTCCTGTCCGCGGTAGAGAAAGGTCTTGATGGGATTGAGCGTATAGAATACGGCCGTCTGCTAAACCCGCCGGATTGAGCGCAAATTCAGAGGTCTCAACATCATTCTTTCCCAGTTCATAGGTGTATCCCGCAATTGCTTCGGTCGCATTCGCATAAAGCATATCCAAACCAGAGTACGCTACGCGAATGCCTGTACGGCGCGTTGAATGAACCATCGTTTGGTCATTTTGGAAGGTATAAGCAATCACATAATTGTTGATGTTATTATTTTGAATAACAACAGCCGGTTGAGCAGCGGCAAACGTATCGCTTGCCCCGCTGTCGTTGGTGAGCGTGTATTTATAGCGAGGCGTCCACGCTAAGCGCTGAAAATCAGAGCCATCTGGATTAAGCACCATCAAATGCCACGTGTTGGGCGCTTTGCGAATTTCGACCCCTTCTGGGAAGTAACCTCGAGTTGGATCAAACTTTTTGTCAGGATTTGCAAAAAGTATCGTGCCGTCTTCTAAAACTTGGATGCTGTCTGAGTTGTCGATTCGATTAAAAATGCCTTCACTACTGGGCTGATTAAACTGATTCCACCAGCGTGAAACAAGAATACGGCCGTCTGGCAAGGGAGTTGGGTGTAAATTACTGGCGCGCTCTGTTGAAATGCGGTGTAGGTTGGTGCCATCTCCATCCATCACGTAAAGATTAAATGTTTCTCGCTGGTCATAATGGGCTCGAATGGGATAGCGGGAGGAGTTAAACACAATACGGCCGTCTGCTAGATAAGCAGGATACAAATCGTGATAATCCCCATAGGTTTCTTGATTCCCATAAAGTGCTGCATTGGGAATCGTAATACTGCGATCCGAAAAGGTGAGTTGATGAAAATTAGAGCCGTCTACATTAATTTCATACAGCCGCCAGCCGTAGTTAGCTGAATCAGGGTCTAATGTTTTTGCACCTGAAAAGACAATTTTACTGCCGTCAAAGCTAACATCTGGAGATTGAACATCAATCAGACCGGGCGTGTTATAAACGGTGAGAGAACCATCAGCGTTTCGCAAAACAAGCTTGCTGCCCGGGGCATATTTATCAATGCCGGTGCCAAATTGTCCAGCAGGACCGTCTTCTTCCTTAAAAATAGTGTCAGGGGTAGCGAGGTGGGTTCGAGCCACAAAGACGATGGGTGGAAGCGGAGCAGCGGTGATTGCGTTAGTGAATCGCCAAGAGAAAAACGTGGCTAAGCCGATTAAAATCGTTAACCACCATAGAACATGCTTTTTTGACAGTCGGGATTGAAAAAACGACATATTTTGCTCCATCCAATACAAGAAATTTGATACAACTTTCTTTGGTGCTTTCACGATGAGGGGTTCATCGTCAAAGAATCCAATTGAATTAATGTCGTTTAAATCATAAACATCATAGGCGCTAAACCCTATGACAATTATCAAACAAAGGTGAAACAAGCGTTATTCATTTGGCAAGGTGCGGTGCTTTGACCAACTACGGCCGATATTTTTTTCCATCTTTTCGATATAAGCCTGCTCAAGATCAACACCAACATAGTTTGAAATTTTGAGTAAATAGGCCAACAAATCAGCAAGCTCATCGCGAATTGAGGCTCGATGCTGACTCAGCACCAAATCATACGCTTCCTGTTGAGTTTGCCCCTCACCCATGGCTCGCTTTGTCTTTCCCCATACACGTATCAGTTCACTCGCTAGTTCACCCATTTCTTCACTCAGCAAAATGTAATTAAAAAAGAGATCGGGATCGAAGTTTTTAGCCCGGTCTAGCTGGTGATGAAACTGTTGATATTCAGGTAAACGGCCGTTTTTCAACAGGGTTGCTGGGGTTTCATCAACTGGCAAACCATCAGTTTGTTGGGCTAATGCATCTTGAATAATCGAAACGACCTGATCTAAATGCTCAGAATTTGATAAAAAGTCAAGGTCTGTAACATCAATCGTGAGGACGGCTTGTTCGCTTAACCCCTGCAGCCACGCTTCATAGGCATTGGCTAAATCTTTGATGTACGTCGGGTCCATATCTCGTTCGTATGGTCGATCTCTCAGGGCAATGCGCCGCATCACCACCTCATGGTCTGCATGCAGATAAACAATGAGATTTGGCTTGGGTAGCTTTTCGGCTAGGGCGGCATGAACACGGCCGTACATGGCCAGCTCATCATCCTTTAAATTGAGCCAAGCAAACAGCTCATCCTTAGCAAACGTATAATCAGAAATCAAGTTGCCTTTAATGAGCGATTCAGGCACCGCTTGATTTTGCTGATGGTAGCGGCTCAACAAGAAAAAGATTTGCGTTTGAAACGCATAGCGGGCGCGGTCATCGTAAAAACTGGCTAAAAACGGATTCTCTTCAAACACCTCTAACAAAACTGACGCGTTAAAAGTCGGTTGTAACAGGCGGGCTAGAGTCGTTTTACCAACCCCAATAACCCCTTCAATTGCAATAAACTTATTATTCTCCATGGCAAAGAATGATAGCGAATTATGACACAAATACAATTTAGCAAAAGGCAATTTTTCTCCAAATTACCGCATGGTAAAGGGGGCTTTTCACAAAACTTCCCTCAAAATTTCACAAAAATTTCATACCCTTCGTTGAAAATCAAAATGTGAGCCTGAGTTGGAATCCTATATATGTCTCTTTAACGGCCATTGAAATTGGGGTTGGACTCGCCTTAGGCAGTACGGCCGTATTTATTATTCTGATTCCCACGCTACTGCTGATGCGTTATGGGGTCATTGCTCGCGAAGAAGCATACATGCTGCGCAACTTTAACGAAGAATATGCTGCCTACAAAAGAGCCGTAAGACGCTGGCTATAAATTTGGGGAGCACAGTCAAATCCCTTCGCTCATCCACTGCTGTACCAGCTCGTAATGAGCCAGCTTATCAATGTCCATGCCAATTTCAGCATGGGGTGACAAGATCACTCTAACAGGCATTTGAACAGCATTTGTTGTCAGCTGCTCCAAATCTGAAATGGAAACTCGACGAAAGAGAAATTTAAGCAAGAATCGCAAACCAACGATTCGAGCCAGTTTCCAAGCCTGTTTACGGCCGTTTACCAGCGCTTCATACAGTGCCTCATTATTTTCAGCGAGCGCGGTGTACGCCACTACAAGATCTGTGCCCGCTACTTCGAGACCCTGCAATTTTACAAATGTACGCTTGGCTTCAGGGAACTGCGCTTCAAAAACGGGCCTCGTCACAAAGTGGTAGTAAAGCTTGGCGTCTAGCTGCAGACAGTTGGCAATTACCTGTTCCACAATCTTCGCAGTGAGCATCGGAATATCCACACTTACTACAGCAACGTGCGCATCTTGACCACGGTGTCTTTTAAGCCACAGCAGACCCGCCACCCCATTCTGAACTAAACCGCCTTGGTTAGGCAAGGCAAACACATTCTGAGGCAGGGTGGGTAAATCATCCTCGGCAAGACCAATAATGAGAATATCTTCAATGGAGGGGGCATTCAAGAGGACTTGGAGAACATAATCAATAAGTGAACGGCCGTTTATCTCCAACAGCGCTTTGGGCTTACCCTGAGTGAGTTGGTATAAGCTATCGTCTGGTTTTGGGATTCCCCCAGCTAAAATCAGAGCATCCATATCTTAAAGGCTATGCACCTGAGGCGTTAAACCAAGCGTCTGAATAATTTCGTTTAGTTCAGCAAAGGTTAACGGTCGATTTCGGCCTGACACGGCCGTGATGGCGGCTTCAAGTAGATTTGTCCCAAAGGAACGGCCGTTGATAACCGGCGTTGTGGTCATCAAATAGCGTACGCGCCGCTGCCGAAACAGCTCCCGATCGGCTGGTGTTGTTGTATTGGTCAAAATCACCTTACCTGAAAGATCATCAGGCATATGCCGCTTAATAAAGTGACAATCACCCGCAATAACCGTGGCCCACTGATACCATTTCTCAAACTTTGGCACAATCGTTTCCTGCTCCTGGCCCGTTGGATACAGCATCGAAATGGGGAGCTTTGTGACAGGCCCTGTCAAAAGCGATGCCACCCTGTTAAACGTAGCAAATGAACGGACCGGAATCGGCAAGCCAACCGTAAACATCAAATCACCAAATACGACCTCATAGGCGTGCTCCACAAATGATTGGGTCATCCCGTACCGATCAGTCGCGGCCGTTAGTAAAACGCGACCCTGAGTAAAGCGATCGCCTAACTGTTCGACAAGCGCGTGGACAACATGACGCTCTAGTGTGTTTTTCAAGCCGGTGCCGTCTACAATGGGGGTTTTCGTCACATTTTTAACCAACTGCTGGGCGGCCCGAATGCTGTACCGCTTGGTACCGAACTGGACGAAAAGATCGATGCCTCCCACACTGAGCACATCTACCTGACCGTCTAATTCTTCAAATAAGGCTTTGGCTTTTTGGCTATCCCCATCAACGCCTACCCGCTTGACGGATATTTTTTCGCCCAGCAGCTCAATTTCATCTTGAAAGTCTCTTTTTTTACTGCCCAGACTGATGCTTACGACTTTTTTCATGTGCGTTCAATGTTTATTGTTCGATTGTCAATGGTAAAAATTCATTTTCCCAGTTCAAAGTCAAAAGGATGGCTTTAACAGCATCAATACGGCCGTAACCATACACATTGTTAGGAACGGCCGTGTTTGAATCACCACCACACCCTTCATTTGTGGTCAGGCCGCGGGCTGATTCCTCAATTATTTGTTCAATGGCATCTACATCGCCAGCTAAACTAGGATTCGCAGAAATAATCAGCGCAACGAGACCCGCAACGTGCGGGGCGGCC
>JBCCFD010000314.1:0-9661 GCA_039029915.1 Chloroflexota bacterium | reverse complement strand
TGCTCGCCAACCGCTTTTGACACGTTGCGCCCCGATAAAATGATGGCTTGGCCGGTGGCGCTTTGAGGGCGTCCCGCCACACCCAGCGAGGCATCTGTTGGGATAAATGAGGCGCGGTCAGTGGTAAGACGGCCGTTTCCCTTCACCCACCACTTTTCACCGAGCAAAACGGTTAAGTTTGGTAAAGCGGCCGTGTCAAACGGGTTTACTTCTGGATTATCTTCACCGAGCCCGACGCCATCTAAAAAGAAGATGTGGACAAAGTTATTAATGGGAAGCTGGTGGTTAGAAATTGCGGGTTGGGCGTTGGTCTTGCTCATAAAATGGTTGATTTTCGATGCTAAAAACAGTATTGTACATCTGTTATGGATGAGAACGTAGTGGTGATCAATGAATCACTAACCATACCCATGAGTGAACTGAACTTTCGCTTTTCTACAAGCAGTGGTCCTGGTGGGCAACATGCAAATCGTGCCCTGACGAAGGTGACGCTTCTTTTTGATGTGATATATTCATCGGTTTTGTCTGAAAAAGATCGGCAACGACTGTTGGTTAAATTGGGAGCGCGTTTAGATAAAGAAGGGGTGCTGAGCATTCATGTTCAGGATTCACGGAGTCAGCATAGAAATCGGGAAACGGCCGTTTCTCGTTTTCAACAGGTTTTGGCCACAGCGCTAATTCCTGAAAAGGTCCGCAAGAAAACCAAAAAACCTCGAGCCGTTAATGAAAAACGACTGTCTGATAAACGAAGACAGTCTGAAAAGAAGCAATCGCGCAGTAAAGATTGGGGATAGCTGATTTGAAAGTTGCCTGCCTCTCACCTGAAAATGAGTGTTAAATGTCAGGTGTCAGGTAAAAATCGATGAAATCCGCGTTCTATTCTCATCCCTTGTTTTAGCAGGTTGCTTATAATTTACCGAGTTGAGTCTAAGTAATCGTACAGGGCGTCTCCTGAAATTGAGCGTACAACGTGCCCTTCACCAGCGGCGATGTTAAAGGTGACTGAGCCGCCCATCTCCTCAAACGCCACGGCCGTTTTTTCCATCTCTTCGAGCCAGCGCGTGTCCTCTTCACCCACAATTAAGAAGATAGGAATGTCAACGATTTGGTCGAGCTTGGCAAAGTCAGCGGCTGTTTGCGGAAAGCCGGGGATGCCCAGAACCGAGTGGAAAAGGTCTGGATGATTTAACGCAATTCGGAAGGCGCTAAGGCCGCCGTTGCTAATGCCCGCGATGTGAAAACGGCCGTTTTCTGGTGGATAAGTAGCCGCCACACGGCGTAAAAATTCAGGCATTACTGCTTCAGACCCTTGAAAGAATAGCTGACCATCCGGGGCAATTGGGCTGACAACAATCCAGCCTCGAGCCTGAGCAGGTTGGGTCCAATAGCCATCTAGGCCTGCATCAACCATGCTTCGTGTTTGTGGACCGGGAGGCAATGCTAATAGGACAGGATACCCTTTACCCTCTTCAAAAGATGCCGGGAGAACGAGCGCATACTCGACGGTTGTGCCATCGATTGTGGTTGAATGGAAAGTGACGCTATTTGCTTCAGCTAGTGGAATCGAATCGGTCACGGGTGCCTCCGTAGGTGGGGGTGAAGTTGGGGATGGTTCTAATGCGGCAAAGTTAACATTTTTGGTGCCGCACCCTATCAACAATAAAGTTATGATAAGCAAAACAACTTGGCGCATATTTCCTCAGCGTATACAAAACTTAAAAGCTCCCCATTCTCATAAACCTAATTGTGATTCAGGTAAATCACAATTAGAAATTTGACAAAAATGGCGGTCAGTGTGATTTACTTATAGGAAAACAAAAGGTGTAGCAATGCTGTTTTATTTCAAAGAACTTTTTGTTTTCCACTTGCATGATTCTTTTTGTTATTATAATTTGTGACAATGGGTCACATTCAATTATCATCATGCATCAATAAAGTACAAATATATGGGCCTTTTTCTTCTTTTTCTATTCAGTCTCTCATTAATTATTGTGGCTAATTTAGCCACCCGAATGAGAGATGATCGCATTACCAAACTGTTCTTCACTTTTTTATTTTTGCTAAATATTCCCACCTTCATTTTGGGTGTTCTGTTTGTGGTGCTGCCCGAGTGGCGGTTGCAAACTTTCCAACCGGCAGAAAACATTCTAAATTTAAATGATCCCATTACCTACGGCATTATTTTGCAATTAACGGCCGTGTGGGGGGTGTTGGTTACGGTGGGCCAAACGCGACATGCCTTATTGAAGAACACCCGCTTTCGCTTTCAATCTCCTATTCACGGGTTAGCCCTATTGGGCGTAGGGTACTTAGTAGGCAATGTGGCTTTGATTCTTTCTCAAGGGAGTTTGGAACAGCTTGCTGCGACGGCCGAACCGGCCACCCTCCTAGATATTATTACGCCTGGAATCGCCTTTACAGCCTTAGGCTTTATGGGTGTTGGACTGGTTGTACGGCGAAGTTATCCTGAAACAATCAGCCGTTTAGGATTAACCCGCCCAACCCGCGCTGATCTATTTTTGTCTTTTCGCTGGATATTTGGGCTTGTGATTTTACAAGGGATTGTGGGTGTTGTGTGGGGTGCATTTTTCCCGGCAGAGGCTGAACAGCTGACAACCGTCAATGAGCGCCTGCTGGAAAATGTGGATACGGTTTGGGAGTGGGCACTCTTGGCCTCTTCGGCAGGTTTTGGGGAAGAGATTTTATTTAGGGGGGCGTTTCAACCGGTTTTAGGGGTGTTTTTTACGGCCGTTATCTTCGCCCTGGGTCACGTTCAATATGGCTTAACCCCCATCACCTTTCTAATTTTTGTGCTGGGGCTCATTTTGGGCCACCTGCGGAAAAAACATAGCACAACTGTCGCTATCATGGTGCATACTGGGTACAACTTCGTTCTTGGGTTGCTAGCTCTTTCAGTCCCATATTTAGAGCAATTTGCCGAAGTAATGACTATCGTAATGTTTTCAGCCTAATCTCTTTGAGACACAATTCATCTGTTTCATCGAATAATCGAATCCATACCTTATTGAGTTTTAAAATGAGATTGCTTGCAAATAAAACAAATATTCCCTTGTCAAAAGTTCTATACTTATTTTTTTTGGTTGCGATAATGCTGTTGCCCGCTGTTATTTCGGCAAAAATGGCCGTTTTAACAACCTGGGTCTATCCCGATAGAGATTATCGAATGACTCTAACTGTTGATGCTAATGGACATGCTCGCACCAATAAAGTAGTTGAGTACGATCTTGATTTTTCGGCAGAATTAACCAATATGGGGGCAGTAGGCGCCTTTGATGAAGAGTCAGTTCGCGTTGCAGAAGTTAATAGTTCAGGTGCCCTAATTGATAGCGAAGTTCCTTTTCAATTTGATAATGGCAGCAGCCTTGATGAGCCTAGCGGCACCTTACTCTTTATGATGACGGGTAGCACAGGGGCAAATTCTAACCGACACTACCAAATTTATTTTGATACAAGCGGGACATTCACTGCCCCAGCTGCGATGAGCGATTTGGTTGAACGCCAATCAAATGGAAACTACAGAGGCCAAGAAAGCTTCATCATCCACAGCAAGGATGACGCCAGCACCTTGAACACGGCTTACTATTACCACATGCGCGGCGGTGCCTTTGCCAGTATTTATGATCGGGACGGCAATGATTGGGTTGGATATTACAACACATCCAACTCCCAATCAGGCGGTGAATTTCGAGGGATTCCTAACTTAGGTGACGTTTTCCACCCAGGTTACAACAGCACGTCAGCCCCTGCGATGCGGTCGGCGAGTACGGTTGTTGAGGATGGCCCACTTCGCCTTTCTATTCTTTCCGTGAGCCATGATGGTGAATGGACTGCCCGCTGGGATATTTTTCCAACGTACGCCCGCATGACGCTCTTAGACATGCCAGACGGCGGAGATTATTGGTTCCTTTATGAAGGGACGCCGGGGGGCGAGTTGGATTATACGGGTCAAGACCAAGATGTCATTGTGCGGTCTGACGGACCTTCGAATAATGCTGGCACTCCTTGGGCTGTACTTGACCAAGAATTGGGTCCGTTTTCAAATGAAACTGAAGGGGAGTGGGTGTACATTGCTGATGCAACGTTAGATCGCGTCTTTTTTGTGACGCACAGCAATGATGATAACAACGGTGATTCTTATCGTTCCCAAAGAGATAATGATCAGACGTCACCCCCTTTAAGTGATGATAATGGGGCAATGACCGTTTTTGGTTACGGTCGTAATACAAACACCGGCCTTAATCGCCACCTCACAGCACTCAACGCCGAATTTACCATTGGGTTTGGGGAAAGCAAGGTGCATAACGATGCCACAGCCCTGATTCACAATGCCTCTCAAGATGTTGAGATTACGCGAACCAATGAACTGCCCGTTGTTGAATCAAATACAGGCATTGCCGTGAATGAAGGGGGGACAACAACGGTATTAAGCGCCCAACTTTTAGGCTCAGACCCCGAAGGTGGCTTAATTCGGTACGAACTGAAAACAGCCCCTGACAATGGCACGCTCTACCTTAACAGCGCTGAGCTACTCGTTGGACAAACCTTTACCCAAGATGATATCGATGCTAGCCAAGTGACTTACACGCACGATGGTAGCGAGACCTCTAGCGATAGCTTTGAGCTACAGCCGCAAGATGGGGTTGATTCTGGGGATATCTTTTTGGTGTCAGCGGTTATTAATGGGGTCAATGATGCGCCAATGGGGGTCAGCGACAGTGCTACGGTGCTGTCAAATTTAGGCCCTGTGATTATTGATGTGCTCGATAATGATCAAGATGTCGACAGCGGAACATTAACTGTGCAGTCGATTACCCAACCGAGCAATGGCAGCGCCACGCTCAATGGTGACAATACAGTAAGCTACACACCAGATACGAATTTTGAAGGCAGCGATAGCTTCACTTATATTGTGTCTGATGGGGCGCTTCCTTCGGCGGCTACAACGGTTACCATTACCGTTGTAGAGGGGCAAACTACCTATCTGCCGCTGGTGATAAGATAGTTAATGGGGCTTGAATCGGTTGATTTTCAATCCGAATAGGAATATCGATTGCCTCTTCAATTTCAAAAAGAGCGGGGTCTCCCGAGTTTAAATATAGGGAGATCAGCACCGTTTCATTTGTGATGTTTTCAGGGAGCGCCACAAATACATCTCGAGATAACCCAGGTGAAACGGCCGTTTGTCCCAATACGTCTCCAATTTCTCCATCTTCGTCAATCGTTTGTACAACAACCCAACTTTGAAACTCCACGTAGACCTGACTCACTTCAATGCCAAATTGATCCAGAATCATTGTTTGAGGTTGATTGCCGGCAATAAAGTATGTAGACGGCGTTAAGCCAAACTGAACAGGCTCTAAAGCTTGGTTGTCAACTGAAAACGGGGGATCGTTTAACGGTAAATCAAAGTCATCCCCAGAATTAGTGTCTTCATGAAGCACAATATACATTGGTTCGGTTATGGCTGAATCAATCACGTCAACTGGCACCTGTTCATTGATACCAGCCGTGATGGCCGCATACCCAATAATTAAACCGGGCTGCCCTCCATCATCTTGATAAACAGCCAGCCAGCCATCATCTGGGCTAACCACATGTTCAACCGTAATAAATCCTTCGACGAGAGGTTGGTCAAACACGATGATATCAACGGGTAAGCGAACTTCGAACGGCTGCTGAATTTCAGCCTGAGCGACCTGAATAGGCATATCGATATCAGGCTCATAAAGCTGGTTCTCGCCATTGTCAGCCAGTAATCGAGCCACAAGCTGATGGGACGCCTCGCGCCACCGAAGTGGCACCATCACATCGCGCGTTAAGCCTGATTCGACGTGAACAATGCCAACAAACTCACCAATCTCCTCGTTATCATAATTGTTAATGACAACCCACCCATCTTCGCTAGCTAAAACGGAGTCAAAGATAATAATTCCATCTTGGCTCACGTCTGATTGCGAAATTTGTATCTCTGGTAAGGTAATGTCTAGCTCAACACTGATCTGCTCGATAACTGTGGGGGAAAGGGGATCATTTTCTTGAATATTAAAGGCATCGCTGTCGCTGTTGGCCTGATAGATTTGGACAAAAAGCGATTCTGAAACATCTGCTAAATCAACTTCTATCTCTAAATCGGCAATCACGCCAAAGGAAACGGCCGTTGCACCAATAACCTCATGTGGGTCACCATTCTGCTCGTTAAACACCACCACCCACGCTGGGTCTGAGAGAACCACCTCATTAATGAGGACGATGCCGCTTTCATTAATTGCTTGATCATCAATCCCAATTCGGGCTCGAATGGGTGTTGGGCTGGGGCGGGGTGTTTCAGTCGGAACGGCCGTTGCGGTTGGGATCATTGTGGGGGTTGATGTCACTGCTGGCATTTCAGTAGGATCAGGCACTGAATTGCTTACGGGTGGGGCCGTTCGGCAAGCAAAAAACAGAGTCGGCACAATAAGCCACAAAAGGGTTCTTTTTCTCCACTTCACAGCGCGAATTGTAATCACGCCGCGCAAAATACCCAAATTATCGGCAGGGTTAGGTATTGTATTCTCATAAGTATCGCTTGCTAAATAGACGAGGCTAATCTAGTCGAGATAGTTTCAATAGGGGTTTTGGGGGTTGAAAATGGCCGTTTTGATGCCCAAAGCCCCTAAATAATGAACAATATGTTGAAGCCGCAAATATAAAACCACCCCAGGCGTCTTTTTCCATCTAACTACCTCAATCAAAAATGACAAAAGAGTTGCCGAACTCATCAGAGATACAGCATGAAACGTGCAAATATCACCATATAGGTAATCAGTGGGATATTTGCAACTTTAGAAAAGTTAAGCAGAATTGAAATTTTTGTTAAAAGTCGCTTATAATACTTGGAGTCAGCTTTTGAACATCAGATTGTCGAAAAAAGAATTTTAAGCAATCTCTCGTTTGTAAATTTTTTAGTACTAAAATTTAACAAAATCAAACAAGTAGTTCGCATGGGATTTCGCAAAATTTTGGTAGGGGATTTTTGCAATGACCAGCCAGTGGCAAGTCTTACTCAATTTAATTAGCAAACGATTCAATTTATCTGAACTAAATGAACTTTGTTTTTCTTTGCATATTGATCCTGAAAACCTGTGGGGAGAGACGTCCGATAAAGTTGATAGAATTATTAAGCTTATTCGGTACATAGAAAGGCATAAGCGAATTTCTGATTTTCTGCTAGCTCTGAAACAGAAACGGCCAAATGAGCAATGGCCAGAAAAAGAGAGCTTGATGCATCACGATGTGCCAATAGATTGGAGGATTCCTCTATTAGCGCATTTATTTCCGTTTTTTCGAAATTGGCAGACTTTTCTTGTCAGTTTAGTATTTATTGGAGCAATGTTGCCAATGGTCTTACTTGTTAATAAACAAAATGATGTTTTAACAACAATGTCAACACTTGAGGCAGGGCAAGTGGCCTCTCTATCAACACTTACTCCTACCAATCATCCTGTAAAACTAGCAATCGCTACGCAAGCTATAAGTGTTGCAAGCACTATCCCTCCTACTATAGCAGCTAATCAAATATATCTTGAGCCAACGAAATTTATTACCTCTACAAATATAGTTACCGAAGCCTCTACGGTTTCTACAATTACAGGTAATCTAAGAACACGTTCTGTAACTAAAACTCCAACTAGTACATATATAAGTGCACTAACGTTACAGGCCACTAATACAAATACACCAGCTCCTACGTCAATAAGTACCGTAAGCAACCTTCAATCAAGCCCGTCTCCTACAGTTACCGAGGAAATATTTATTCCACCACCAAATGACCCAACATCTACATCTACTCCTACAATGACGCATGCCCCAACGCCTACAGGAACACCATTTTATGATGATACTCCGCTAATAGTATTCACATCAGAAAGAGCTGGTTCTGAGTCTATATATACGATGTTAGCTAATAATGGTGCAAGTCAACAGCAAATAACAACTGGAAATGTTATTGATACCCATCCTTCTTGGTCTCCGGATGGTCAGTGGATAGTGTTTTCTTCAAATCGGTCGGGGCAGTTTGAAATATATAAAATGAGATGGGATGGAACAGATATTGTTCAACTTACATTTAATAACCTAGAGACAAAAGAACCATCATGGACACCAAATGGACAAGAAATAATTTATGCCATTAAGCTCTCAAATAATCAGTGGAAATTATACATAATGAGCGAGGATGGATCTAATCAAAGAGAGATTGTAAATGACACAGGGTTTAGCGAGCTAGATGGAAGTTTATCTGTTAATGATAGAACGATTGTCTATCAGTATTGCGACCCTAGCCAAGCTGTTAGTTGTGAGATTTATAGCATGAATAAAGATGGGACTAACCGAATCAATCTAACAAATTCTGCATCTGGAAGAAGTGATGTGTCTCCTGCAATTTCACCGGATGGAACGCAAATTGCATACACTTCCTCTGCTGGAAATGCAGATATTTGGATAATGGATATCAATGGAAATAATAATAGACGATTGGTTTGTGGTGCTGATAGAGACGTGCATCCAGAGTGGTCACCAGATGGTACACAGATAGCATTTGCATCAAATAGGGGAGGAAATTACGATATTTACATTATAGATTTGGACGCTGAATGCGATGATGTTATGCAATATACAACTAGTCCAGCAAACGACTTTAACCCTGTTTGGCAATCATTATCTTCATCTAATCAATCACCTTTTCCTATAATTGATTTAAATGATGGCCTTGATGCTCATTATCCTTTCAGTGGAAATGCTAATGATATAAGCGGGAACGATAACCATTTACAAGAATTTGGTCCAAGCCTGACCTCAGATAAGCACGGACAAAATAATCAAGCATATTTCTTCGACGGCGATGATTATATGATTTCTAGTTTTCCCATTAATGAACAAACGAAGGAAGATCGAGAATATACAATTTCTTTATGGTTTAACCCTAGTTTAGATGACTTTGGACCGGGAACTATGATTCATCGCGGGGAATCTTCCTCTTGTACATATGAACCAATTATGAGATATAGAGGGTCTACTCAAACATTAGAGGCCATTGTTTCAGGATGTAATGGTACTGGCGTAGCAGCTAGCAACCTGAGCATTGATCCAAATTCTTGGCATCATTTTGCATTTGCAGTAAGTGAGCAAACGCAAAGAATATATGTTGACGGTACATTAGTAGCTACAGGAAACATTCCACCTAGATTTGGGATCAATTTTAAATTATTTGTTGGTGGACGGACAGCTAACGGTGTAAATGCAGATGAAAATCACTTTTACATTGGCGCACTTGATGAAATAAGAATTTATTCTCGCGTCTTATCTCCCATTGAGATTGAGGTAATTTATAATTTGGAAAGATGATAACAAACTCAAAACCGAGAAACTATTGAAAATGAGGTAATCAGTTAATCTAATTTCAATCTCGAATCTGACTACTTTGCGATAAAGACATCATATTACCTACATAACCCTGCAAATATAAAACCAAACCAGACATTTTTTTCCAACTGTAATGCTCAATTTTCAATGATTAGGAAGACCAGTGAACTTGCCAAGGGGTGCAATAATCAGCAAATACTAACTTCTAAACAAAAGTTAAGCAGAATTGAAAAAAATCCCT
>JBCCFD010000313.1:0-9663 GCA_039029915.1 Chloroflexota bacterium | reverse complement strand
TTCCTCTAAATCATAATCTTTGCCGCTGGTTAGTGTATCGGTGGGCAGCGGAACGGCCGTTACGACACCGTCTTCCCCCAGAACCATCATCGCTTTTTCCTCAACCAGCGCAGCGCTTTCATCCCCTTCAACCGCCAAAATACGGCGCTGAATCATATCAAGGTTAATTTGTGTGACATTCGGCTGGCTGTTGTTTTCTGGCAGCTTAAGATCATCAGGCGTATAAGCCTTTAACTCAATTTCACCCGCTTCGACCCGATGCCCCACGATACCCAATCCAGCAGTGACACTGCTGAATGTGTCAATGGAGCGCACCTTCTCAGCCCCAAATTTCTTCTCTAAAATTTGCACAAATGCTGGAATCTGCGCGGACCCACCGGTGCGAATAACGGTGTCAATATTTTCGGCCGTTAAACCGGCTTGGGTCATCATTTCGTCTAAATGCTCATCAATAGCAATAATCTCTTGGCGAATAATATTTTCAAATTCACGCCGAGTTACAAAATCACGCACGCTAAACCCAGGCCCCTCAAACAAAATTTCAGTCCCTCGCTTGTCCGAAAGCTGGCGTTTTGAGGCCTCCACAACATCAAACATACGCAGACCATAATTATTGGAAACCACACTCACCAGCGCTTCAATCTGATACCGGCGACGAGCCGTTTGAGCAATCTCTTTGAGCATTTGCTTCCGTTCGGAAGATTGCAGTTCTAAAATCGTTTGCCAATTAGAAAATGTGTCATAAATCCAGCCCGGAACGGATAGATTCTTGTGCCGTGGACCGTAAGGGCTGCCTTCCCCAAAATGGCGGGCTAGCTTATGCCGCACTATTTTTTGGTCAAATACATCACCCGCAATCGGAATACCGCCGGTTGCTAAAACGCCTCTGTTCTTAGGGTCCCCCAAGCGCATAATGGTCACATCTAGCGTGCCACCTCCAAAGTCAAATACCAGCACATTTTCAGGTTTATCAAGGGTGGTTTCATAACTATAAGCAGCCGCGATAGGTTCATATTGAAAATAAACTTTTTCATACCCCGCTTGAAACGCAGATTGAAGCAAGCGGCCTTGGGCCAGCCTATCTTTTTCTTCATCGAAGGCGAACCGGACGGGCCGTCCAAGGACAATCTGGTTCACTTCTTGTCCAAGCTGTTTTTCTGCGCGAATTTTCGTGGTGGTGAGGAAGGTTGATATTAGATTTTCGAGTGAATAGTAATGTTGACCAATCACCGTGCCCGGAAAATCTTCTGACCTTAGGCCTGATTTTATCGATAGAAAGAGTCGTCCCGGTGAGAGCACGTCTACAAAAGCGTAAGCATCTGTCACATAATAGAGGTCCTCAGCATAGATTTCGATCTCCCCAACCCAAACCTTCCGCATTTTAACCGCTCGACCAACGTTGTGCTCAAAGTAATGATCAATGGCCGAGCGGCCAATATGAACCGTGTGATCGTTCGTGATATAGATGGCTGTCCTTGCCACGCCTGGGTTGCTGTTTTGAGGATCGATATTGAGAACGTTAACGGAACGGCCGTTATACACTGCCATTCCAGAATTTGTTGTTCCAAAATCCATGCCAACTATCATAAAATTGCCTCAATTGCTTTTGCTCAATTTTCAACAAGAAAAACTCTATAAAAATGATTATTCCTTAAAAGATTCATAAGTCAAACATGAATTTTATGCGATCCAAAGAAATTCACTTAAACTAGTGCATGAGCCAAAGAGGAGTAAAAAATGAACCAATTTAATCTAGAAAAATTATTGAAATGGCGCTGCATTGGCCCATTTCGAGGTGGCCGCGTCTTAGCAGTAGCTGGAGACCCCAGCAATGATGCCACTTTTTATTTCGGAGCAGCAGCTGGCGGCGTGTGGAAAACCAGTGACGGCGGCACCTATTGGGAATGTGTCTCTGACGGATATTTCAAAACCAGCTCAGTCGGTGCTTTAGCAGTGGCTGAAAGCGACCCCAACGTCATTTATGCGGGAATGGGCGAAACCACCATTCGAGTGGATGTTTCGCACGGTGATGGCATTTATAAATCAACCGATGCCGGTCGAAGCTGGCAGCATATGGGGCTATCAGAGACGCGCCACATCGGCAAGATTGCCGTGCATCCCCAAAACCCAGATATTGCTTACGTTGCTGCTTTAGGGCACGCCCACGGCAACAATCCAGAGCGCGGCATTTATCGTACGATAGACGGCGGTAAGAATTGGGAGCTTGTTCTACACAAAAGCGACAAGGCTGGTGCAGTCGACGTCAAGCTCGATCCAAATAATCCCCGCATCATTTACGCTACAATTTGGGAAGCGTACCGCAACTTCTGGCAAATTAGTAGCGGTGGCCCTGATTCTGGGCTATGGCGCTCTATGGACGGGGGAGATACATGGGAGGATATTAGCCGCAATAAAGGGTTGCCGGAGGGTCTGCTGGGTAAGCTAGGTGTGGCCCCTTCCCCAGCCAAACCGGGGCGAGTTTTTGCGCTCTTTGAATCCAAAAACAAACCTGGCGTTTATGTATCAGATGATTATGGCGACACCTGGGAGCACACAAGCAGTAATGGCGAACTATACGGCCGTGCATGGTACTACATCCACATCAACGCCGATACTCAAGACGCCAACACCGTTTACGTCAACTGCTTCAATCTTTGGAAGTCGATCGACGGTGGCAAAAACTTTACCCAAATCGCCACGCCCCACGGCGACAATCACGATATTTGGATTGATCCCAACAACAACCAACGGATGGTTCAAGGGAACGATGGCGGTGCCAACGTCAGTTACAACGGCGGAGCAAGTTGGTCAACCATCTACAATCAACCCACGGCCCAGTTCTATCACATCGCTACCGACAACCAATACCCGTATCACGTTTACGGCACCCAGCAGGATAATTCAAGTCTAGCCATTCCCAACGCCAGCGAGCGAGGCGCCATTCCTTGGGCGGCTATTTATCAGGCAGGCACAGGGGAAAGTGGCTACATTGCCCCCAGACCCGATGACCACAACATTGTGTATGTCGGCGCAATTGGCAGTTCGCCCGGCGGCGGCAACTCGCTCCAAAAGTACAACCATCGCACCAAGCAAATCCAGCTTATTGCCAACTGGCCAGAAACCAATCGGGGGTATGGGGCCGAGGTGTATAAATATCGCTTCAACTGGACCTATCCCATCGTCATCTCCCCACACGATCCAAACGTGCTTTACGTTGGCAGTAACATCGTGCTTAAATCATTGGACGGCGGGCATTCGTGGGAAGAAATAAGCCCAGATTTAACGCGCAATGATGTGGAAAAATTGCAACCAACCGGTGGCCCCATCAACCTAGACGCCATTGGTGCCGAAACGTACTGCACCGTTTTTACCTTTGCAGAATCTTTCCATGAACCCGGCGTGCTCTGGGCGGGGTCAGACGATGGGCTTATCCATATTTCTAAAGATGGCGGCCAAAATTGGGCCGACGTGACCCCAGCTGAGTTACCAGAATGGACCATGATCAGCATGATTGCGCTTTCCCCCCACGATCCGGCCACCGCTTACGTGGCGGCAACCAAGTACAAGCTGGACGATTACAATCCGTATTTGTTCAAAACGAATGATTATGGGCAGAGCTGGACAGCAATCAATAATGGCATTCGAGATGAAGATTACACCCGCGTTATTCGTGAAGACCCAGCTAAACAAGGCTTACTTTATGCGGGTACGGAAACTGGGCTGTACGTTTCTTTTGATGACGGAGCGCATTGGCAGTCGCTCAATTTGAATCTACCCGTTTGCCCGATTCACGACATTGTCATCAAAGATAATGATCTGATTGCGGGCACACACGGCCGTTCCATTTGGGTTTTGGACGATATTACCCCGCTCCATCAGCTGCATGAAGAGATGGCTGATAAAGCGGTCCACTTGTTTAAACCGCGCGACAGCTGGCGGGTAAAACGGCCGTTATTTGATGGCTTTGGTGGTGGTGCCCCGGGCAAAAATTACAACATCGATTTCACCGAAATCATCACCTACTACGAAGAAAAAACGCCCGAAAATCAGATTGAGCACAAAATGCTGGATGCTGGGCAAAATCCACCTAAAGGGGCAATCATTGGCTACTATCTAAAGGAAGCCAGCGACAGCTTAACACTTGAATTCCTAAACGAAGGCGGAGAGCTAATTCGCACCTTCACCAACAAGCCTGCCGAACGTGATGACATGAGCGATGATGAAAAGGAGGCACTCAAATCCAAGTTATATGCACCCGCCAATCAAGGCATGAATCGCTTCATTTGGGATATGCGCTACGAAGAGGGCACCAAGCTCAAGGGCAAGGAGATGTCTGCGGCCGTGGCGCGGGGCCCCATTGTGCCACCGGGTGCTTATCAAGTTCGTTTGACGGTTGGTGAGCAGTCTGCCAAGCAGAGCTTCACGATTAAGCTTGATCCGCGAGTCAAAACGTCTGTTGAAGCGCTAGAAACGCAGGCCGCCTTGCTATTAAAAATCCGAGATCGACTTGGAGAAGCAAATGAGGTGCTCAACAGCATTCATGATATGCGAACTCAGGTGAAAGGAGTCATCAAACGAGCCAAGGATGAAAAAGTGCAAAGTTCTGGTAAATCGCTTGTTGAAAAGCTTGACGCCGTTGAAGATAGCCTTATGGTGCGTGGCTTAAAAAGCCGCGGGCAAATGATGAACACTGGGGCACGGCTGCTGGGTAAGCTAGTCAGTTTCCACAGCTATGTTGCCAGTGCGGATGTGGCTCCAACGGCCGTTTCTGACGAATACTTCATAACCATTTCAGATGAAATTGCCAAACAGCTTGCCGCCTATGACGGGCTTTTGGCTGCTGAGGTAGCTGAATTTAATACGGCCGTTTCCAAAGCGGGCATTGCTGGCGTTATTGTTGATTAATTGATTGAAATTAGAGATTGGATAATTGGTAATTAGGCAGAATCTATTAGGGTCTTCATCAAGATAAACTCACCTAATTACCGATTACCAATCACATCCCATGATCTATCCTATAAAGGGTAAGCATGACCACTATTCTTCCATTTTCAAAAATTGATAAATCCCAATTGGCAATCGCCGGTGGCAAAGGGGCAAACTTAGGAGAGCTGGTACAGGCTAAATTACCCGTTCCGGCTGGTTTTGTGATCGCCACCTCTGCTTATGAAAGATTCGTAGCGGACAGCGGTATCCAAACCAAAATTTTTGAACAGCTGGCAGCGATCTCATTAACCGATCCAAAATCTGGGCAGCAGGTGTCCCAAAACATTCGCGGGTTGTTCATGAACAGCCAAATACAAGGTGAATGGCTCGCTCAGCTCAAAGCAGCCTATCGAGAATTAGTTGGGAATGGAGAAAAGGCCGTTGCGGTTCGCTCCTCGGCCACGGCTGAAGATTTACCCACCGCCAGCTTTGCGGGGCAGCAGGACACCTTTCTTAACATTCAAAGCGAAGACGCCCTTAGTGACGCCGTTAAGAAATGTTGGGCCAGCCTGTGGACCGATCGCGCCATTGCCTATCGTGAGCGGCAAGGCATTGATTCAAGCGGCGTTAGCATTGCCGTCATTGTACAGAAGCTAGTGCCAGCTGAAGCATCTGGCATTTTGTTTACGGCCAATCCCACCAATGGTGACCGGGAAGAGCTATTGATCAACGCCACGTGGGGCTTAGGAGAAGCTATTGTCAGCGGTCAGGTGACCCCAGATACGGCCGTCGTTGAAAAATCAACGCTATCACTTAGCGCCTACGATGTTGCAGAGAAAAAGGTCATAACGGTTCGGACGAATGACGGCACTGATGAGCAGCCGGTGCCAGACATCCTGCAAAATAAAGCGGTGCTGGATCAGGAAACGGCCGTTAGGCTGGCCCAACTGGGTATCCAAATTGAAAAGCATTACGGCATGCCTATGGATATTGAGTGGGCCATCGCCAATAGCGAAATCAGCATTTTGCAGGCTCGTCCCATCACATCTTTGCCGCCAAAGCCCCTTAAAAACGTCGTTTGGGAGCCACCAGCCCCAGATACCATTTGGATGCGCCGCCAAATTGTCGAGCACATGCCGGAACCGCTTTCACCGCTCTTTGAAGATTTATATTTAGAGCAAGGCTTAGAAACAGCGATCGACATGCTGCTAGATTTTATGAAACAGATCAGCGGGGCAAACTTTGCCATGAAAGATTTTGTACCGCACGGGTTTGCGGCCACGATTAATGGGTACGCCTACACGTCGGGCAGCTTTAAAATGAGCTGGCGGCTATTTTGGGCCGTCATTCGCATTTATTCGCGCATCTTTAAACTAATCAAAATGCCTGAGCTTGACTACGAAAAAGCGATCTTGCCCAATTATCTAGCCGCTATTGATCAATGGCGGCACGCGGTGCTTGAAAATAAAGAAGATGAAGAAATTTTGCAGGGGATTGCCCAGTTGGCGACGGCCGACGGCAGTTATTGGTTCGGCTCAGCCGCTAATCTTGGTCTTTCGCGCGCCTTAGACTCCGCGTTTGATCGCTTGCTTAAATCTTTTCTAATTCGACGGGCCTTACCAAATCCTGACCTCGGTAGCTCCACTTTTTTGCGTGGATTTGAATCTAAAGCGCTCGATGCCCAAGCGGACATGGAAGAGCTAGCGAATCAAATTCGTCAATCGCCTGAGCTAAAAACGGCCGTTTTCACCTGCCCACCCAATCAACTCATCAAAACATTACACACTCACCCAGATGGCGCACCGATCGTCTCCGGTCTCGAAGCGTACTTTGAGGCCTATGGTCATCAAATTTACAATCTTGATTTTGCGGCACCCACCCAAAATGAAGACCCGCTCCCAATGTTCCTGAGCCTGCAAGCCCTAGTCAAGCAAGCGCCAGAACAAGACGTCAGAACGCGGCAAGCACAAATGGCTCAAGAAAGGGAAACGCTTGTTAAACAAATTAATGAACGTCTCAATCCAATTTCTCGCCATCTATTCAACTGGGCCTGGCGCTGGACAAAATTTTATGCGCCTTATCGTGAGAAGGTGATGTTTTATTTGGGCTCGGCTTGGCCAACGACCCGCAAGCTGGCGGCAACGCTCGGTCAACGTTTGGTTGAAGCCGGTCTGCTAAACGATCCAGATGATATTTACTTCTTAAAAAGTGAGGAAATCAAAGAGGCTATTCAGGATCGGAAAGCGGGTCAATTGGCGTCATCTTATTCTAAGCTTGCCCAAGAGCGGCGTGAACTGCGACAATCAAGGACTGCCTTAACCGCCTTACCAAAGGTGCCCAAGGACGCATCAATTAAATTTGGCCCCTTTAAATTCTCGATGTTTGACCCGATCCCCGTCGGTGCCGAATCTGATGGGCCACTCCTTAAAGGGTATGCAGTCAGCACGGGAACAGTTACGGCCACCGCCAGCGTCATCGATTCAATTGAGGCATTTGACCAAATGCAACCCAACACAATTTTGGTCTGTACGACAACCACACCCGCTTGGACACCACTTTTTTCGCAAGCCGTAGGATTAGTGACAGATGTAGGCGGCGCACTAGCCCATGGTTCGATTGTGGCGCGGGAGTACGGCATCCCCGCTGTTATGGGAACAGGTGTCGCGACTGAGCGTATTCAAACAGGCATGCGTCTTTCGATTGACGGTGACAAAGGAATCGTGACAATTTTGGAATAGAGATAGGTTTCTGCCAGTTTTTAGAAGCTGGTAACAGCTCACCAGCACCAGTACCCAATTGTTCAAACTTTGTTAAAGTTAGGTGATGGATGCTTCAACCGTCTCCCCAGCCCCACCCACTCGTAATGTAGACCCCTACCGCCTGCTGTACAGCTTAATGATTCCAGCTATCATCATGCCTTTGGCGGGCTGGATGTTTTCAGTATCGCTCCCCACCATTCGAGATGATCTACAAATTAATGCGGAGCTAGCCGCTTGGGTCGCTACTGCGTTTTCTCTACCGTTTATGATTTTGATGCCGGTTTACGGCCGTATTAGCGACAGCCTTGGCAAGAGAAGATTGCTCCTCTTTGGCATCGTCATATTTACCGCCGGATCAATCATTGCCATGGTCTCTTCAACGCTAAGCGTACTGCTGATAGGTCGTGTGGTTCAAGGACTGGGCATTGCTGGCTTACTGCCGATTTCATTAGCACTTATTACAGAAGTTTTCCCCTCCGAAGAGCGGGGGAAAGCAATGGGGCGGTTTAGCACGATTGGCCCCTTAACAGGAATCGCTGGCCCTTTACTGGCTGGATTTATTGTGGCTCGCTGGGGCTGGCGGCTCTCATTTTTACCTTCTGCACTGGTCGCAGTTGCCAGCTTTGGTGTAATTTACTTCTTAATTCCATCAACTTCCCAGCCGATTCGACGTGATTTTTTCAAAGCATTTGATTGGGGAGGTGTTGGCTTACTCGGTCTCACCTTTACCTTTTTGCTTTTCTACTTTTCTAGTCGTCCAATCACCGGGGTACCCCCTCTTCAAGATTTCCGGCTCTTAGGGTTAACCGTTTTATTTGGAACAGCGTTTGTTTTTTATGAGCAATGGCAAAAAGCGCCATTCATTAATTTACGAATATTTCAGAATCATTCTCTTGTGATCGCTTCTTCCTGTGCCGCCTTACGAATGATGGTCTTAAGCGGGGGCGGTGGTTTTCTTATGCCGCTCTATCTGGCCGATGTTGTCGAATTAGATCCTACTTTAAGCGGCTTCTTTTTGATGGTCGTGCCGGCCTCAATGACGCTTTTTGTTCAACTGGCAGGGCAATTCTCAGATCGCTTTGGAAGCAGATACATCGTGATGGCTGGGTTCTTCACGGTTGGGGCCGTCATGCTCGCTTTTTCGCGCCTCACGGATGAAACTTCCCGCTGGATTATCATTGTGCTCTTCGCATTCTTTGGAATGGGCGCAGGTTTTATGCTGGCAACACTCCATAGAGCCGCTTTAAATCACATTCCCGATGAAGATCTAGGAACTTCCTCTGGCGTTTACAGCATGATTCGATTTCTAGGTTCTGCATCTGGGCAAGCGTTTGCAGGCATACTCATTCAATTTTATTTGTTGCGTTTAAATGATGCGCTGGTGCCAACCTATCAATCCGTTTTTGTGTGGTTTGCAGGTTTCTCTTTACTGGGCCTCATCACTGCCGTTTTCTTACCGGCGACCAGAGAGTAGCAGAGATGAAAACAAAAATTTTCACAAAAATCTCAACTTCAAACATTGACCAGGTTTTGAGATTACTAGGCGATTCGTCAACGAGATTTTAGCAAGCTCGTTCGTTATAATTTGCTATCTTTTGACGAAATCGTTCATATGTTTTTCTTAAAACGAAAAATTTTACTGCATGTTTTGGTCAATTTAAACAATGAACAACGGCACTATCACATATTAAAATCAAATCAAAAAGTCCAGTCAGTCTATTTGCTAGCTCGCTCAATGGCCTTGCATGAGGCTAATCATCTCAACAGCCTCACAAATCGGCTAAAACAAATTGGAGAAACCCGTGGATAAAATTAAAATCAAAATGAGTCATAAGAAACATATCGCCCTGGTGGCCCATGACAACATGAAAGACGATATGCTTGAGTGGGCACAGTTCAATTTGGAGCTATTAAAAAAGCATCATTTATATGCCACAGGCACCACCGGGTGGCTTCTTGAACAAGAACTTGATTTACC
>JBCCFD010000312.1:0-9671 GCA_039029915.1 Chloroflexota bacterium | reverse complement strand
GAGCTATGGCGATTTTGTTTTCGACATCGCTTACCTGGACTTCTGGCGGGACGGTATCGATCTAGCCAGCCATTTCTACGATTTTTATCGTGAGAACGGGATGGATGTGACTCACTTTGATGAGCGGATTGCGTGTCACAAATTGTATCTTGGGCTAGACGGGATGCGCTTCTTCGCCAAAATTGAGAATCCTGAGGCAATCAAAACGATTCAAAAGATAGTTGAGTCTTATTTGTAGTAGATGATTTGTTCCTACTCACCAAGATGTGTCTTAGCGAGATAATCTTCTAACGTTAGCCCCCACATCAATTCATCATGGTGCTGGCCGTTGTAGAAAGATTCTTCGCGTAAACGGCCGTCTAGCGTAAAGCCTAACTTTTCATGTAATCGAATCGAAGCGGGGTTATAGCTGGCGCAGGCAGAGGTGCATTTATGCATACGTCGTTCGAGGAAGCCATATTTCAAAATAAGCCGCACCGCTTCTTCGGCGTATCCTCGCCTTTGATGTTGCCGATTGACGATGACGCTAAACCAAAATTTGCCGTGCCGCTCATCGATGCTGTGCATCATGGCAAAACCAACGTATTCTCCGTCATGGGTTTCCATGGCAAAAGCAATCTTGCCGTTGACTTCCTGACAGCCCGCATGCTTTTCAATCCACGCCTTTTGTGCGTCGAGCGTTGTGGGGAGGTGAATGCCGATGTTGAAGAGTTCCATGGCGATACTGTCGAGGTTGTGTGCCAAACGATGTTCCGCATCATCAATGGTAAATCCCCGTAGGCGAATTTTGTCCGCTTGCCAATAGTAGTTTGAATAATCTAAATTTGCCTTTCCCATGATGATGTTCCTCTAGTGAAAATAGCCTGTCAGCATTTCAGCTTGTCAGCTTTCAGCTTGAAATAGTGGCAAATGCCTCCCTCTACACTCTAGCTTTAGCTTTTTTTCTTCATCGTGACTTTTCCAGTCAGGTAAATTAATTTAAAAGGTCCACAGATGCCACAGATACCACAGATTTGAATGTTTATCTGTGGCATTTGTGTAATCTGTGGACGTTTATGACATTACACTTCGTTCAAATATTCTTGCTCTTTTTGGGAGCGGAACTGATTGGTGTACAGGTTGTAATAGTGCCCCTGTGCCCGAATTAGCTCGGCGTGAGTGCCCATTTCAGAGACGCCGCCGTTTTCGATAACAAGAATGCGGTCAGCGTTCTTAATGGTCGAAAGACGGTGAGCAATCACAAAGCTGGTCCGCCCTTCCATAAGCACATCCATCCCTTGTTGAACCAAGGCCTCGGTCAGCGTGTCTACTGAGCTGGTGGCCTCATCCATGATGAAGATGTCAGGATCAGCCAAGATGGCGCGAGCGAGGCTGAGCAGCTGCTTTTGTCCTACCGAGAGCAAGACCCCGCCTTCACCAACCTGTGTATCGTAGCCATCGTCAAGGTCTAGAATGAACTGGTGTGCCCCAGCAATTCGAGAGGCTTCATACACTTCATCATCGCTGGCTGATAAGCGGCCGTATCTAATATTCTCCCGCACTGTGCCGGAGAACAAATGCGGCGTTTGTAGCACCATGCCAATCCGTGAGTGAATCGCATAAAGCGACATCTCTTGATAATCAACCCCGTTGAAGCGTACCGTGCCGTTGGTTGGTTCATAAAAGCGGCAAAGTAAATTCACAATAGTTGATTTCCCTGCGCCGGTTGGCCCGACGATAGCAATCGTTTCGCCTTGCTTGACGTGCAGATAAAAATCTTCGAGCACCGGCTTGCCTTCTTCATATTGAAAATCAATATGGTCAAAGACAATGTCACCACGAATGGTGCCCGGATCATATGCATCCTCTGCATCTATAATTTGTGGCTCGGTGTCAAGCAGGGAAAAGATGCGTTCGGCCGAAGCGACCGCTTGCTGCATTTGGGCATATACAATCGCCATCTGCTGGATGGGCCACAGCATAAAGGTGATATAGCCGATGAACGCTTGGATACCACCAATCGTAATGCCACCAATCTGGGTTTCAAAACCGCTGAACCAAACAATGGCGGCGACAGTAACCATGCTGATGAGGATAACGATTGGTAAATAGAGAGCAGAAAGCCACGCGGCTCGAAAACCGGCCGTGAACATATTGTCTGTCAACACACCAAATTGATTCAGGTTCTTTTCTTCTCGACGTAATGATTTGACGACGCGCACCCCAGATATATTTTCGGCGTAGGCGTTTGTAATCTGAGAGTTAATTTTACGCACAAGGCGGAACTCTCTCAGGATGCGTGATTTAAACTTGATTGATACCCATGCCAATACCGGGATCATGACCAAAACGATCAGCGTCATGCGCCAGCTAATGACGAACATGAAGACGAGCGACGTTGTGACGCTCATTATCGTCCAAGCGATATCCAAAAAGCCCCAAGAGACCAAGTCACCAACGCGTGAGGCGTCAGAGGTGGCGCGTGACATGAGCCAGCCGGTTGGTGTGCGGTCAAAGTAACCTAGCTCAAGCTGCTGGATCCGTTCAAACATCTGTTTTCGCAAATCGTACTGCACGCGATGTCCTAGAGTACCCGCCGTGAAAATGAACAGCCAGACAAAGGCGGCAAAGATAATAAGCAATAGTGCATACTCGATTGCAATTGACCGTAAGGCGTCAAAATCTCGAGGAATGATCCCTTCATCAATAATGCGTTTGCCCAAGAAGGTCATGTACGATTCAAGTAAAGCCACTGCACCAATTCCAATTAAGAAGGCCAGCATCCACGGCCAATGGATCAACCCCTGCTGTAGAATTCGATACAGGGTGCTGCCGTTAAATTCAGTTGTGAATTCTTCTTCTTCGTAATAGTTTTCGGACATTTTAAAAACTCCGTTTTTTAGCTGGTCAGCATGTCAGCTTGCTTCGCTCTCAGCTTGTCAGCTGAAATGCTGAAGTGCTGACATGCTGTCTAGCTCATTAATCTCCCGCTACCAAAACCTTGCGTTTATCTACGCTGGCTAGTTCGTCTTCCAACTCTTGCTCGATTTGGGCCTGAAGCTGGTAGGTGCGCTGGTAGATACCGGGCTGGCTGATAAGGTCGTGGTGGGTGCCGCGCTGCACAATACGGCCGTTATCCAGCACCAAAATCAAATCTGCGTGCATCACACTGGTAATGCGATGAGCAATGATAAAGGTGGTGCGAGCCGTATTCATTTGGTTTAATGCTTCCCGAATATGGGATTCTGTTTCAGTGTCAACCGCTGAAGTGGCTGAGTCAAGAATAAGCAAAGCAGGATTGCGTAACAATGTTCTGGCTAATGCGACCCGTTGCTTTTGACCACCCGAGAGCGTCACACCTCGTTCACCTACCATCGTCTCATACCCCTTAGGGAATTCCATGATGACATCATGAACCGCTGCCGCACGGGCTGCTTCAAAAACTTGCTCATCACTCACTTCATCCTTCATCCCGTAAACAAGGTTTTCACGAATTGTGGCAGAAAAGAGAAAGGGTTCCTGCATCACTACACCGATCTGATCCCGCAGATAAGCGCGATGAATCTGGTTTAAATCAACACCGTCGAGCATAATGTCTCCCTCTTTAACTTCGTAGAAACGAGGCAAAAGATTCATTAGTGTTGTTTTACCTGACCCTGTTCCACCCAAAATAGCCACTGTTTGGCCCGGCTTAACTGTAAAGCTGATGTCGTACAGAATGGGTATGCCGTTGTCGTAAGCAAAATCGACGTTATTAAAGCGGATATCGCCCCGAATGTGTCCCTCCGGTTGGTGGTTGCCTTGATCCAACGGTTCGCGCATTTGGCGAATGATGATTTGTAATCGGCCGAATGCTACAAATCCGGTTGAAGAATCTGCAATTAATCGACCTAAGTTTCGTATTGGCCAGATGATCTGTACCATCAGACCTGAGAAGGCGATGAATGTTCCTGTTGTGATGACCCCGTTGATGACCATTTGTGCCCCGATGTAGAGGCTAACAACGGTTTGCAAACCGCAAATGACATCTGTGAAAGGCCAATAGGTTGAATGCATCATCGTGAGTCGACGTCCGCGAACGTACTTTTCCCAATTTTCGGTATCGAATTGATCGATTTCATATTGCTGCCGAGCGAATGCTTTGACAACGCGGACACCGGTCAGGTTTTCTTGGAGTCGATTAGAGATGACAGCCTCTTGGTCTTGGAATGATTCAAAAACTTCACCCACTTTGATGAAAAAGTAGTAGGAGATGACGATGACGACCGGGATGACAATAATCGTGATCCACGCTAGGCGGACGTTGATGGTGAGTAGGGCAATAAAGTTGACGAGGAAGAGCAGTAGAATACGGCCGCTTCCTATCAACTGTTCGGCAAAAAGTCGTCGAACGGTGTCCACATCTGAAGTAGCACGCTGCAGTAGCTCGCCCGTTTGATTAACGTCGTGGTAGGTGAAATTCAGTCGTTGTAAATGATCGTAGAGGTAGTTGCGCAGGTTACGAGTGACACTTTCAGCAGTACGAGCTGCTAAACGTCCACTTATGAAGGTAAACGCTCCCTGCAGACTCGCTAATAAAATCAACCCTGCCACAAGCCAGGGCAACAGGCGAAGCTGTGAAGCGTCTGGCAGCACATCATCAACAAAATAGGCTAGCCCATAGTAAATTCCAGCGCGAGAAACGGCGGCTAGCCCAATACTGATGATAGCGACGGCATAAATCCCCCGATATTGTCGCATCATTCGCCATAACCCGCGCACTTTATTTTCTGATGTAATTTCCTTTAAATCTACGTTTTTCATTGTGTCTCTCCAGTGATCCATGATCAACTTATCACAAATCAGTTTTCACTTTTCACTTTTCACTTGAAAAAAGTTGGTGTTATTGCTTAAGTGAAACGAAGTTCCTGTTTTGAATAAAACAATGGTGCTCCGTTTCGTTTCCTCGAGGTTCCGAAGCTTTTATCTAACGAGGTTTTCAATTTAGAAACTTCGGAACACTTAAAACTATTTTCCATTTACTGTCTTGAAACGGTATGAATCATTCATCCTACATCCTCAAAATTTGATGCAAAACAAAAGAGTCACAGGCAGATCCCGTGACTCTTACAAGGAATGTAGAAAATAAAAAACGGTCACGGGTGTTGCGCCGTGACCGCCTTGATTTTGCTGTTAAAAATTACGCAGAAAGGTTAGGGAAGGTCAACGGCACGGACTGATCCAGTGGCTAATCCGCCAGCTGCAGTATCGTCAAACGCGATAGGTGTGATTCGATACTTATTCATAGTTGCCGTTTACTCTCCTAAAGAATTTGTGAAGCTTGGGGATAATAACACAGTCAAAAAGATGTGTCAAGGGTGTTTTTGCGACATTTTGACGACAAAATTGCAGGTTAAGCGACGACTGGCAATATAAACTGGAAGTTTGTCCCAATACCAACCTGGCTTTCAGCCCAAATACGGCCGTTGTGCCGCATAATCAATGAGCGGGCAATCGCTAATCCCAAACCAGAGCCGCCCTCATCTCGATTCCGTGATTTATCAGCGCGGTAAAAGCGATCAAATATATGCGCTAAATCACTTTCAGGAATACCAGGCCCGGAGTCTTTCACAGAGAAATATAAACCTTCTTGGTGAGATTTAACCTCAAGCCAAATATTTTCGTCTGGCGGGGTATATTGGATGGCATTACTCACAAGATTATCCAAAACTTGCCCAATTCGCCTTGGATCAACCTCAATTTCTGGGAGCCCATCAGTTACATTAATATTGATCTCGATATTTTTTTCTCGGGCAAGCGGCTTATGTGCATACCCTGCTCGATTCATCATATCAACTGGCTTGACCTTTCTTTTGTCTAAAGTAAGTTGGCCGGTGTCAGCTAGTGTCAGCGTTCTTAAATCTTCAATCAGCCCGTTCAGGCGTTTTGCTTCATCATGAATAATATGGAGTGTTTCAGGGGTCGCTGGCAAAACGCCATCTTCAATGGCTTCCGCATGACCCAAAATTAGACTAAGCGGCGTGCGTAAATCATGGGCGATATCTGCAGTCATTTGCTGACGTTGTTTTTGACTTTTAACAAGGTCGGCGCTCATTTTGTTAAACGAGGAGGCTAATTGACCGATTTCGTCACGGGAGCGGACGGCGACTTCCTGAGACAAATCGCCTGAAGCAATATTTTGGGAAGCGGTTGTTAATTCTAAAATTGGCTTGGTGATTTGCCGGGCCCCAAAAACGCCAACGGCTGAGGAAATCACCAAGGCGGCTAAAGCACCGTAAATAATATTGCGATTGATGCTAGATAAGATGTCATCATTATTGGATGGCGGTGGCGTGCGCTTGCCCGGTTGTCCGGGCTGAAAAGAGACTAGATACCCAACCCGTTCACCGTTGGCTCGGATCGTAATTCTATCCTCTGCTTCATTTGGTGGAACTCTTTGCCCTCGAGGCAGACCCAGTCCCGGTAAGATGATGAAATTTTCTCTATCTACAATCACGAAGTGACGTGGGCTGTACGTATCGGCAATTTGTATATTGACGTTGTCCCAACTGCCTTCTTCTTCATAGATGTCGCCCAATTCTCGGGCAATACTCTCTTGCTCATGCCGGTTTAGCAGAGAATTGACCTCATTTTGCGTGATGCGGCTAGCCAAAATAGCGACAATGACGACGCCTACAAGGCTTACGAAACAAAAACCGACAGTTAATTTAAAAGTAAGAGATCGCATCATCATTTAAATATCTGGTGAAAAGCGGTATCCAACTCCATAGACCGTTTCAATATATTGGGGCTTTCGCTTATTAGGTTCGATTTTTGCCCTCAAATTCTTAATATGAACATCAATTGTTCGTTCATATCCGTCAAACATCGTGCCTTGAACCAGATCTAATAACTCAAGTCGCGTATAGGCTCGACCGGGTGAAAGCATTAATGCCGCCAATAGGTCAAATTCAGAGCGTGTAAGATCAATTCTTTCCCCCTTAACTTTAATCAAAAAGGCTTCTTGATCAAGTTCTAAATCTCCAGCTCTAAGAACCTCTTGAGTGGGCATGCTTTGCCCCGCTCGGCGCAATCTTGCGCGTATTCGAGCCATCAGTTCTCTTGGACTAAACGGTTTGGTGATGTAGTCATCAGCGCCAAGCTCGAGTCCAATGATTTTATCATCTTCTTCAATTTTAGCAGTCAGTAGAATGATGGGGGTATCGGATTCTTTTTGGAAGATGCGCATAAATTCATAGCCGTCCATTTCTGGCATCATTACATCAAGAACGATAAGGTCTGGTTTTTCTTGACGAGCAATAAAAAGGGCATCACGGCCGTTTTTTGCCGTCACCACTCGAAAGCTATTCTGCTCTAAGTAGGCCTTTACCAACGAGACGATTCGTTCTTCATCATCAATAACTAGGATTGTTTTTGCCATAGGTGAGGTTGCCTCAAAAAATAAAATGATTTCGGTTTTTCAGTTTAAAGTAAAACTATGAAGGAATTATGAAGGTTAGAAAATATGGAGGCCTGCTTGTTTCAAACTATAATGGTTTCAAATTCACTGCTCCGTTACACGAGCCATCATCAAATATCCGAGACAAGAAAGCCTTAAAAAATTGGGTTTCCAAGTCATCATTGTTACTCAAAAGTCGCAAACGAGAAAATTAATGCAAATAAAAGATTTTTTCCTACCTCCACCAAAATTTAAAACGGATCAAGCCCCTTTGAACGAAGATGTGTTAGGTCCAATCCAAGAGCGAATTTTGATAGCTTTATTGAGATTGAGTTTTATTTTTGGTGTTGTTACCTTAATCTTGGGATTTTACCCGACCATACGCGCTAATTTATATATTCAGTACAGCGCTGGGGTTTTAAGTGTGATCGGTACGGGTCTCTTACTTTATTTTTCAAACTTGAGCCATCAGACTCGCGCTACGATACTAATGACCACCGCCTATATTTTCTCCCTAATTACTATTTTTGAGGGGCCAAATGAATTAACATTTGTGCTGTTGTTTTCCTTTATTGTCATGGTTTCTCTGCTTATTGGGATAAGAGGAGGCGTAATCGCCTTTTTTATCGCAATTCTAACGATCATTGGTATTAATTTTGGGTTAAATCAATCGTTTTTAGCGTATAGACTGGACTTTTTTGAGCTCAGTGATGCCCCATCCGGTTTATTTTTTATCTTACTTTATTGGTCTTTTTTTGTAGCTATTTTTGTTTTAACCGCCTGGGTTTACTTTGATGGCTTTGATATTTTGTTGAAGCGGGAAAAAGAAGCCCGTTTACAAATGGAAACAGAGAGAGATCGGCTGGCAAACGCTTTGGTGCGTGAGAAAAAGCTGATTAGCCAGCTAGAAGCCTCTTACAATCAGGCAAACGAGCTGAGCAAATTGCAATCTCAAATTATTACAGCTGTGGCTCATGAATTTCGCACCCCTTTGACAGTCATTAAGAGCTCTTCTGAGCTACTTGCTGAATATTTAGACCGGTTAACGGCCGAAAAGCGGATCCGAATTCAAAAACGAATTTCTGAGTCCGTTTTATCCTTAAACCAACTGCTTCAAGATATTGAAAATTCAAATTTAGAAGGGAATAGCGACATTCAAGTTAATTTGGTGCCGACGTCGATGGTTGATTATCGTGAGCGGCTTGATAATTTCTTGCAGACAGAGTTCAAAAGTACGCAGCTTGAAGCAGTTTGGAGTGAATCAGAATCTAGCAGAATGCTCCTCATTGATACTGATTTAATCGAACGGGTCTTAACGCCTGTTATTATGAATGGTTTAAAATTTTCCCCTGAATCATCGAAAGTAAGGGTTTATTTTGAGGTTTCAAATGAGCTGAGAATACGGGTTAAAGATTCAGGAATTGGCATTGAAGCAGATGAGATCGGTCGAATATGGGAACCGTTCTATCGGGCTGAAAATGCATTAACTTTCCGAGGCTTAGGGTTAGGGTTGAGCTTTGCCTTATTGATTGTGGACGTGCTGGGTGGGGAAATAACGGCCGTTTCTGATGGACCTAATCAAGGGGCCGAATTTGAAATTAAATTACCGTGTTGATCTTGTAAAATTAATAGTATAAAATTATACTACTAGGAGTCGTTGTGAACGATCCACTCATCAAACAGCTTTCTGCATTTGGCTTAAACCAATTAGAAGCCGAAGTTTATATCGACCTTCTCAAAAATGATGAAAGTACCGGTTATGCCATAGGCAAACGATTAGGAAAAGCGACAGCAAATGTTTATAAGGCAATAGAAGCCCTCTCGCTGATGGGGGCCATTCAAATTTCGGAAGAGGGGAAAAGCAAACTCTGCCAAGCTGTTCCCCCTGACTTGTTTGTAGACCAACTTCAAAATAGCTTTGAACAACGAAAAGCGTCGCTCTTAACATCTCTTAAATCGATTGCTGTTGAGGAAGAATCAAACGAAAAAATTTACCGAGTGGATTCTGTTGATTTAATTTTGCAAAAAGCAAAAATGATGCTGGAAAATTGCCAACGAATTGCTGTCATTTATGCATTTCCAACAGCTTTAAATTTGCTGAAGTCAGAAATTAAAGAGGCAATTGAACGCAACGTCCAAATTATCATACAGGCCTATGCGCCTTGTGATATTTCCGGTGCGACCGTGACCCGGCCAGCGATGCGGACATGGTGTTCCTCGACCTGGAGGACGCGGTCGCCCCCTCGGCCAAGGT
>JBCCFD010000311.1:0-9683 GCA_039029915.1 Chloroflexota bacterium | reverse complement strand
GATGGATCATCAACAACATTAGGATTAAACGTCAGCAGGCGTTCCTGCAGGTCACTTAGTTGGTCGCCATCCGTGTCGCGTTCTAATGGGTCAGACCAAACGCGCGTTTGATGGCGCGTGCCATCCTCATCAATCCGGTAAGTAAACAGCCAGCCGGCAATCTCTTCACCGTCAATCAGGCCATCACCGTCCGTATCGCTTTTTCTTGGATCAGTCCCATAACGGAACTCATCCCCATCATTAATCCCATCATCATCACTGTCATGGTGTGTTGGGTCGGTATTTAATAAGATTTCAAATCCATCCGTCAAGCCATCATCATCAACATCAGCGTCGGTGTCGTTCAAATCCTCACCACCGTGAGCGAAACTCAAAATGCCATCATTATCAGCATCCTTTTGAGTGGGCAACGCAATCGACCCGTTCCTGTTCCAGTTTCGAGAGACAAATTCATGGAGTGTAGCTGGCAAAATATCAAACACTTGCCCTTCGCCAAGCGGTATAGGATTCCAGCCTGGAACAACATCATCAGACTCATCCTCATCCCCAGACTCTTCTTTTGTACCATACCAACCACAACCATCAGGGCCAAGTCGGCAAACTTGAAATGGTAAGCTAAATGATTCACCAACAAACAGTTGGCTGCCAATGTTTGTATTAATCCCTTCAGAATCCGTCAAATCAACGGCATGGGAAACTGTGGTCGTCATCCGTAAACCAGTAATCGGATCATAGGCGGTACCATATTCAACGCATTCTTGCTCATAATAGCCACCAGAGTCAGAATCAACGTAATCACCATCTTCCCATTTGACACAAGTTTGATAAGGCTCTAATCGAATCGCCTCTATCACCTCATAACAAACTGGATCAGCTGGACATTTGGGAATAGAATCAATGGTCAAATCAGGATAAGGATCAACGGTATCTTCTTGAAGCGAATATTGGAATACGGCCTGTCGACTATCGCTCGCATCAGGATCTTCGTACGTTTCCAATGTATTCACAATTCTCATTGTGTAATCAAGCTGATTGGCCGAAGTATAACCCTCATCAATATCGACTAATTCTAGATTTTGATATGAAATATCTAAGCGATCATCCGATTCCAAATTGATGATCAAAGGATCATCAATTTTTACAGAGAGATTAGCAAACCACTCCGTAATTGCCGAGATGGGGCCGGTGCAGGTTGCAGCAAGACCACATATCGCTTCCCATATTCCTAAAACGGCTAGAAAAACAAGAATCGCCAATGCAAAACCCGCTCCGACCCCTGTCGCTGCCGCCGCCGCTGCCATCACCAGCAATGACACAATCGTAAAGGCAACGGTCACAAACGTCGCCGCAATCGTTACGACTGCAGCCAGTCGCTTTTGGAGAGAGTCAGGCTTAGCCGCATACTCAGCGATATAGACTCCCCATAGAACAGCAAGCGTTATAACTGTTACAATAATTGTGACGACCCCTCCGGAGCCTGCAATATTTTTCACGGCTGTTGGGAATTTGTTGACTGACAAAACTGTGCGTATGAGACGCCCTAAGTCGGCCAAATTTGATGCAATTTCAGCCCCGTTGATAACAGCACCCGCCCAGTCTTGACACTCACTACAAACCGTATAAGCAAGGAATGCTGTCATACTCGCTAAAGCAATGGCAGATCCTAACGCATTCCCCATCAATGCTGATCCTTCAAGAAGCGTGTGCTTAAAAGAGCCTTTGGTTGAGGTAACGGTCAATTCATCTGAGATTAAAAAGTTTCTTGCATCCGCGTAATTTTTCCAGAATTTTTTTACGCTATCTACATCTGTGATGCCTCCCGTAGCACGCAAAGCATCTTGATAATCTTCAACAACTCCATAGGCCTCGCCAATATTCGCACCCGTTGTCGGCAAAAAGGCGGGGAAATTAATCTCGGGTGTTGAAACGGTTGTGCCTTCAAGGATAACAACGCCATTCAGCCCTTGGAAAACTGAAGCATACAGAGTTTGCATAAACATGCGTTTGCCCTGAGCAGCAGCAGCAGCATCTTCAGTAGAAGTAAGCCCGTCTTGGTTACCGGCTAGGGTAAATTCTGCCTCATTTTCTTGAAGCATGGCGTCCAATTCAACGATAAACGTTTCAGGCGGGATGATATCCCATACGTTATCAACCTGACGATAACTACCCCAATTCATCCCCGCAAAGGTTATTTCCTCTGCATCGTTCATATTGAGAGATGGAGAAACGCCAGGAGTATTCTTAGTGATATTTAACCCAATCGTGCGCTCGGTATACTCATAAGCAAACAGGAGCGTGGGTGTAGCCGTTGCAAAACTGCCCGTGTATTGTGAGTCTAGGACTGACGTTGCATCACTGCTAGCCACATCAAGGAGGTAATCTTTATGTGGATAGCTAATATCATTTTTAATATAAAATGGATCTATTTCATTATTTGTCCAAACGTCAATGGCTTCATCAATTGTAGCAATTGTGACATCACGAACATTATCGCTTGTACACGAGGTGAAAAATTGGATATCGCCACAATCTCGTCCAGTAATGAAGGTGCCTGCGAGATTATAGGCTAAATTGGCCTGCTCAGCTGGGTAATTAAGATCGCTTGAGCCAGCAGCATTTGGGTCTTTTGTGATGATAGCAGCTTCTAGCCCGTGCTGTTCGCTCATGCTAAAACCAGTAAGATTCCAATCTTCATAATAGTTGTGAACGATGGTGTATTGATCGGTTAAACGTTCACTATCTTTGCAATTAAAATTGCCATCAGGACAGGGATCGGTCAACATCTCAACCAACCAAACGAGGCGATATGTATGAGGGACTCCCCAATCTGCAATAGCAGAATTGGAAGCAGATGCCTGACTCGGTTGATAGAGCATTTTGGCGGCAAAGCCAGCCGTTTCGTCACCATCGCTATTGCTAAACGGCATGAGGGTAACATAGGCAATTAATTCACCCGTTGGATCCCCGTTTTCATCGTAGACATCTCTAACAGTAACCCCATATCCAGTTAGGGCATCCTCATCTAACCAATCATCCACAGCCATACCGCTTGTTCGTTGAATATTGGGCAAAAGCGGTAAGTTTCCAGCCTCATCAACGGCCGTATCAATTTGAATTTCTAGCATGGGTGTCAGGCGAATATCACCATAAGCGCCATTTGGTGCCGAAACAGAAAGATTAGCCGATGTGTTCCAGTTTGTGTCATAAACGCGCTGAATTTGGCCAGCCCTATCCCCGCTAGGCCAATCCAAAATATGCCCATATGATGCTAAATCCTCAGTTTGATTAGGGCGCAACTCGATCGTCACAATAACAGGCTTATCAACAGCTAGGTTATCCACTTCAATTTCAAGCGGTGTTTCTTGGGTAAACCCTGTGAAATAATCAAATGGAGAATGATCAACTCGATCTTCAACCCCATCCCCATCATTATCATCATCAAAAATGTTAATTAGCCCATCATTGTCCAAATCAGAGCAAGCCACAATAAGTTCGTCTAATGTGGTAACTGTGTTGCCGTCATATTGAGATAAACATTCATAGCTATCTGGAATCCCATCTTTATTGCTATCACTATCCATAGGATTCAAATGCCACTGGGTCCCATTACTGTCAGTAAATCCTGTTACTTCTAAATAATCGCTTATAGAATCCCCATCACTATCGGCTGATGTTGCGATAGTACCTAAAATCAAGACTTCTTCTGCATCTGTAAGACCATCTCCATCGGTGTCAGCCAAATCAGCAACTGATGAGCAGATTTCAGGGTCATTTGACGTTCCATCACAACTGCCTACTAGGTCTTCATCCTCGTCGCTAAGACCATCATTATCACTGTCTTGGGCTGTTGTTGTTGCCGTTTGCACTGCGGCTAATTCCGAAAATGTTGCTAACGGGGTAGCTGGATTTTCGAAGCCTTGGGATAAATGCTCACTGTCAGAAGAGTCTGCAGGAAAAACAGTTTTTGCAAATGGATCAACGTGTGGGTCGAAGCTACCTTCGCTCAAAGCTTGTATCATTTCTTGCCGTTCTTCAACTTCTGCTTGCATCACTTCTTGGTGAACCACTCGCTCATATTGCTGCTCGCTAAAAGCATGCAGCTCTCTCGCATTAAACAATGGTGCAAAAAGCATACTCAAAATGAGATAAAGGGATAAAGCAAGGTAAAATTCTCGGGTCCACCAATATCGACGCGTAACCCACAATAAGGCGATTGCAAATAGCACAAATGCTACGCCGATCATCGCTGAGCTTTGAAAATCAGGGCTGGTTAATGTCCCTACTTGATGCCCCACCCAAGCGGCCGGGTTTTGGAAAATGGTAACGGAACTGGCAGCCAGAGCTTTTTGATCATAGCCAAAGTAGTCTGTGGTAATGTGGGATTCAATGATTTCACCATTTTCTTGGGCCCCATAGTTGATTGACAGCTTTAAACGAACCGGTAACCCCGCCTCGTCGAGCCAAATTTCGCCAGCCCCAGTGGCCTGAACGTAAATTTGAGGAATATCTAAATTCATGTTGGGTGGAAGTTCCCCATTTTCCCGCATCGCTTTTTCGCTGTTTTGGACAATATAGTGGCCAAATGCTGGGCCATCAAAATCAAAGGTGTAACGCTGAAATGTTAATTCAATCCCTGCATTGGGAAAGCTGCGCACATCTGGGCCAGCATCTTGGATATTGGTCATGCCATAGAAAAAGCCAAGTGGATCACCGCCGGGCAGAAAAGAGCCGGAAACATCCTGAATCTCTTCCCATTCCCCCAGCCCTTGACGGCTCAAGGTTTTTTCGCCATCAGAACGAATTTCAATGCCGGTTTCGGGGTTAAAACTACCGTCACGCCAAATGGTGAAGTTGAGGTCTTCGGCATCCGAATCAAAAAATCCTTCCGCTCCTAGGTTATCTTCTCGGGGTGGCTGACCCACATTTGCCCTTGAAGGAGCAGGATAGGTTATTTGGTTTGCAGTACTACGATATTCATAGTAGCCGCTGGCAGTAGCCTGACGCCAAGCGTGCTCAACGGCCGTTTTTGGCGAAAGTGAATCGGCCGTTGCAAACGACGGCCAGAAGAATATCGTTATCAAGATTGATACGATAAGCAAAACAAGCCAGCCTTTTTGGTATCTTGACTGGCCCTGCTTCTTTATTCTTTTGGATTTCAAATTTGAATTTTGGTGCATATAAATCTCCTTTACAAAGCAGCACAAAATAAGGCAGGCCGAAACGAGATAAGAAACACACAAACAACGTTCGACATGCTTTTAGAAAAAGCGATTGCCTTTCTTTTTTATTTGTTTAGCTTTTTAAAAAATTGGATTAAATCAATGATTGCTTACAGGTCGGAACAACTTTATGCTAGACATTATGCCAAACCAAAGTGCTGGTGTCTGTATACAAAAGTAGGTAATTTTGTATACACAATTGATACATTGACCCTTATTTTTTGCTTAAAGAGGAAAAATCTGCTGGGGTGTCTTTCGTTTTCTGAAGAATATGGCTAAGGAAATTTTTGGTTTGGTGAAGACGATTCTGCCACGGCCGTATAAATCCCCCAATCTCCCCTTCCGCCAACTGTTCATACGCCTTTTCCCACTGTTCAGCCATGTCAATCAACTGATTGAGCAACTGCGGCATCGCATCATATTGCACAGCCGATCTGAGCAGATTCAGCAGCATTTGCTCTTTGCTGCCAAAGCCGTGGGGCAGCTCAAACTGGCGGGACAGCACGGTAATGTCGCGTCGGCTAATGAACCAGCCCGCGTAACACGGCCGTATCAACACCGCCACAATGTCCCGCAAACCCGCCTTCTCATCAGCCAGTACGTTTGGTGGCTCTGGCAGGGTCAGCGGCGAGGATAATACCGATTCAGAATGCTTGTAATGGGTAGTCAGGAGGCCCCACAGCAGCTCACCAATGGCTGTGTAAAACGGCCGTTCCTGCCGCAACACCCCCACCAAAAAGGCCGGACTCCAGCGCAGCAAATGACTCTCTAAAAAGCGCTGCTGCTGATGCTGCATGCGTAACGCCACCTCCTGCAGGCCATCCTCCCACGCATCTGCTTCAGCACCGCACAAGAAGGAAAGGGCATAAAGCTCCCAGCCGATATGGTCTGGCTCGGAAACGGCCGTTTCCAGAGGCAATCGAATTTGTTCAAAATAGTGGAGCACCTGATTGGCAACCTCACCCCCTAGCATCCCATCTTCGCTCAAAAACGCCGACTCGTATGGGAAAATCTGATGGCTTATCAAATCATAATGCTGCGCCGCCAGCTGCTCAAAATCTGGCTCCTCGGGCAAATGCACCGCCAAGTCAGTTTGCTGAACGGTCGGCCAATTTTCGGCCGTGACGCCGTTGAGAAACAGGTCGCTTAACAATGCGTAGCCGTTAGAACGGGCGAGGGCGGTTTGGTGGAGGTTCATGTGGTTATTAGTGAATTGGTATATTGGTATATTGGTATATTGAGGCTATTTAATATTACCAATATGACTAATATTACCAATATTCGAGCTAGTCTCCTGCCAGCGGTAGCTCTTCTCGCCCAAACGGCTGGACCGGAAGCCGGTACGCATCGGTTGATGGCTTGAGCGGACGTTTGATCCAATACGGCCGTCTTGTTTGATCAGGGCTATGGTCAACGGCAGAGCGCGTCAGCGCTTTCCACTCGTTATACACCTTCATTGACAGCACCGTATCAACCCACACATCCCCATGCTTATCACCTGGTTTTGCTTTGGTCACATTCATCGCTTTTTGAAGCCAGCAATGCGCACCGCTCAGCGGATCAGGATGCACGCCGTGGGTTAAGTTTTGATGCACGCCCACATCTTGCCACCAAACGCGGCTCGTGTCGGGATCAAACGTTTCCCATGCTTTGGCCCCTTCAAGAATGTTGAGGGTGTGTTCATTACCGTCTTCGCCTAGCTGGGCCAAGCTCGACATACCCGCCCCCATGTTCCCTTTATCCTGCAGGCGCCAGCGTCCTAGATGGTGGCTCATCGCAATGATGCCCGGTTTGATACCTTCCGTCAGCCATGCCCGATCCACAAAATAACCTATCTCCGTTTGCACACGCACGAGATCGCCCGTTTCCACGCCTAAGCGTTTGCCATCAGAAGGATGCATCCAAACTGGATTTTTGTGGCTAATTTCATACAGCCATTTGGCGTTGGCACTGCGGGTATGAATCAAAGTCGGCAGGCGGAAATTGGGCAAGAGCAACATTTCGCCTTTACTGCGATCAATATTGTCAGGATGCACGTGGCTCTTAAGCGTCCACGGAATCGTATATTCTCGTTCTGTCCAGCCCCAATCGTGAATGGTTGGGCTAAAGAATTCAAACTTCTTGCTAGGCGTTCCCACACCAACTTTGGCTTCACCATCGATAGAAATTCCAACTGTTTTGCCATCCTTCAAAATTCGATTCGATTCATCAATCGTAAATCGTAAATCGTCACTCGTAAATTCAGCCACTTCGCGCTCATACGGTTCATAATTTTCCGCCGTGACCTCAAACGCCCCAAATTTTCGCATATATTCCAACGGCTTGAGGCCGTGTGCTTTGGCAACCTCGGGCAAACCCGGCACGCTGTTTTCAAAAATCCACTGGTAATATTCATCAACGGTAATGATCTCACCGTCTCGGTACGGGCTTTCAAAATATTGACGAATGCCCATACGGCCGTCTGGATCCATACGGTCTGAAAGGTCAATCCAAAACTCATTCTCTTCCCACACCTCACCAGGATTGGCTTCGTAAGTGCGGTTGATTTTATGGCCCATCTTTTCCATGGCAACGCGGCGCACCGGCTGGCGGAACGCAATCCACTGGCCAGAATGTGTCTCCTGACTCATCAGGTCATGTCGCTCACCGGCGTGCCCCATCGGCAACACATAATCAGCAAACCAAGCCGACTCATTCCAAGTGGGAGTCAGCGCGACGTGGCACTTCATCTTCTCTTCATCGCGCAACAGTTTAAGCCACATAAAGCCATCAGGATTTATCCACATCGGATTGTAGACACGCGTAAAGTAGACATCAATATCCCCCCGTCCTTCTTCAACGTAATGGGGCAATAGGAAGCTTAGTTCATAGAAGGCCATTGGCCATTCATGCGGTAGATGTAAATCGTTCCATCCCTCACCAGCCGGCGGGGCTTTAAACGGTTTAGGCGTAAATTTATTCCAACTATTGGCGCTGGTCCCTCCTTTGTTTCCCACGCTCCCCGTCAAAATATTGAGGAAAAAGAGGCAGCGAGACACCTGCCAGCCGCCTAAATTACCAATGCTGGCGCTGCGCCAGGTGTGGGTCGCTAATTTGCCATCACAGTTCGCTACAATTTTGGCGGTCTCTTCAATTCGATCAATCGGTACCTGAGATTCTTCAGCGGCCCGTTCAAAGGTATATTCTGAATAAAGGGATTTTAAGGCTTGGTCAAACAGTTCAAAATGTTGATTGGAGATTGGGGATTGGAGATTAGCAATATCCTCTTTCAATTGGCTATTAGGAATTAACAATTGACCGTTGGCAATTGCCTGTAGCGTATCTTCCCAGTTTACCCACCGGCGCACAAACTCTTTATCATACAAATCGTTTTGAATGAGATAATTAGCAATGGCTAGCAAGACACTCATCTCACTGCCGGGCCAAGTGGGGAGCCAAACATCACTCATGCTAGCCGTATTGCTTAGACGAGGGTCAAAGGTGATGAGCTTGGCGCCATCCATCTTGCCTTCAATAATGCGCTGAGCGTGAGGGTTAAAGTAGTGCCCTGTTTCCAAATGGGCTGAGATAAGCAGAATGACCCTCGCGTTGGCGTGGTCGGGGCTGGGGCGATCAAATGCGCCCCAGAAAAAGTACCCAAACCTTGCGCCAGCCGAGCAAATATTGGTATGGCTATTGTGCCCATCGACGCCCCAAGCTTGGATACAGCGATTGGTATACCCATCCTCACCCGGGCGACCCACGTGGTACATGATGCCGTCGTTACGTACTTTGCGGCTCTCGCGCATCTTTTCAGAAATTTCGTTGAGAGCCTGATCCCAGCTGATGCGCTGCCATTTTCCATCTCCTCGTTTACCAACCCGCTTGAGCGGATAAAGAATGCGCTCTGGATCATACACCTGATTGTGGGTGGCGGGCCCTTTAGCGCAGTTACGGCCTCGGCTGCCGGGGTGCATGGGATTGCCTTCAAATTTCTTGATTTCAAAAGTTGTCTTGTCGATGTAGGCGATCAAGCCACAGCCTGATTCGCAATTGAAACAAACGGTCGGAACAAGCATGTAGCGACGAGCTACCTTGCGCGGCCACTGTTTACCATCATACTCTACCCAATCATCCCAATGCTCGATGGGCGGATAATTGGTTAAACGGCCGTCTGGTTGCTGCACTGGAATCATCTCGACATCGGCAAAGTCCGGTAGACTTTCACCCCCCGCGTTCATGATACCGGTCGGGTTGGGTTGGCTCCGCTTTGGTGGAAGCCCAACTTTGAGCATTTTTTCTAGGAAATTTTGCGTTTTTTGTTTCATGGTATTAGCTATTTGGTATATCCTGTGGAGCCATAACGAAGGCGTATTCGTAGAAGTAGAGGCCGACTATTGAGGCCAGGCCAGCAACGGCACCCAAAAAGAGGGTATCGAACATAGCGGCTAAAACGAAGAAGAGGATTGGGGCAATGTGGCCAAG
>JBCCFD010000310.1:0-9688 GCA_039029915.1 Chloroflexota bacterium | reverse complement strand
GCTAAAATAAACCGCTGTGAAGCTGGCGGGCTTTGGCTCAACCCATTTGAAATAACAGTAGCTAGCAAAGGGAGCATTAAGAGTAAATATCGTAAATCAAAGTTAATAATGCCCCACACAAATCCAATCAGAAATAAAGTTGCCGCACCTGTTAACAACAGCGGGACACCCGGTTCGTAAAAAAGCCGCAGCGGTTGAAAGGTAAATCCAAGCAGGCTTAACCACATTTGATCGGCAATAATTTCAAATTGTGTCATTCCAGTACGCGCCACTTCTGCCTCAAGCCAAGGCCCAAGAATCGTTACTCGATTGAGGGGCGCACTAAACTGGGCCGGAAATTTGTAAAAGTGAATGCCGATAGGGAGCGCAATAAGGACAGAGGTAACGGCCGTTAAAATCAAATCTGGCAGTCGCTCAAAAAACTGCTTCCTTTTCCAGATGAATGCGGCCAACGACCAAATCAAAAAAATAACGGGCAATACCCGAATACTGACATAAAAATACATGCCAATCCCCAAGCTAAGCCCGCACCAGAGGTAACTGGTCCGTCGACCATTTTGCCAACCATCCCAAAAGCCATAAATGGCAATTGCCCCAAACAAACTATCCCATACATTGTTCAGCGCAATGCGGCTAAAGTGAATATGATAATGAGACACCGCTAAGTAAAAGGCCGCAAACACGGCCGTTACCCGATCAAACAGGGTTCGCACCATCCAATATGTAGCAATAACCGCCATTCCGCCCACAAAAACTGAAATAAGACGAGCTGCTTGAATCGTTTGCCCCCACAAATGGATGCCCAAGCTTTGAATGGCAAAGTAAAATGAAGGAAACGAAAACCAGCCGGTGACAAACCAATTGTCAACGGTGCCTTCAAAAAATTGAACGGCCACTAATCCAGCCGATCCCTCATCACCAGAAAAAGTAGCGGGAAATTCAGAGGTGAGCAAACCACGCGCCGCCAAGGCCACCACAAATAAAAAGGCTAAAATCCAAATTTCCCAGCGGTTTAAGACAACACCCTCTTCCTTTTTGTATCCTGCCGCAATGAGTAACCCAATCACAATGAGCCATGAAACGCTAGCGACAAGGGCATGGTTCGCTATCAGTTTATCGCCTGCGGCCAATGAGGTCATTGCGACGTAAAACGGCGCAATACAAAATAGGAGGAGCTGCCAGCTCTGAATTTTAAAGTATCGACAGAGCGCCTGAACGGCCGTTATTACAACGGCCAACACTCGCTGCCTCATTGCCAATTGGGCCGCCACAATAAATAAAACAAACCCGCACGCAATCAAACCAGCCACCCAGCCCGTCTGACTTTGTAAAACACGCTGATAAATAATTTGCCCAAACCAAATCAAAATTAAGGCAAATATAAAAAGCAGGGTAACGGGTAGTCGAATTGTTTCTAGACTAACTGATTGCACTCGAGTAAAAGTCGAGCGGAAATTAAAATTCGATTGAGGATTCAAAGAAGAAGCTTGTTTATTTTGCAATCTTAAATAAAAATATGCGAAAGTTACAATGACAAGCAAAAAGATGGTTAAAAAATACAAGAGTCGCAATGGCATAAAAGGATCATAACCTCAACAACGCCTCATTCGCAACTCAATTTGTTAGGTGTCCTGTCCAACGTCAAATGATGGGAATCAAAATGGAGAGAACCTGTGGTTTCATCTAACTTCTTTACAACCTTTATCCATCAAATCAAGGTAGGCGAAAAATTAATGACCTATCTGACAATTACCTTACACAACCGGCGAGTTGATATCAGCTATGAATCCAAATGTAAAAGAAGCCATTAAAGCTATCCACGATCACGCTACTCAAGTTGTATTTGTTACAGCAGGTGCCGGCACCCGGGCACTTTCTGATTTACTTTTTGTTTCTGGTGCATCTCGCACACTGCTAGAGGCCATTGTGCCCTATGGGCGGGAATCATTTATTGATTTTTTAGGCCAAGAGCCCGAAAAGTTTGTCCACCAAAAAACGGCTAAGCTTTTGGCGGGACGCGCCTTAACCCGGGCGCGCTGGTTATCAGATATCAATCAAGAGGTGATTGGCCTAGCCTGTACGGCAACAATTGCCACGGAACAGCCCAAAAAGGGGGCGCATCGGGCTCATATAGCCACGTGGCAACATGAGCAGCTTCGTCATCTCTATGTCAGATTAAAAAAGGGAGCACGGACGCGGCAAGAAGAAGAAACGGCCGTTTCCCACCTCATCCTCCAAACGCTCATCGACGCCTATCGACTGCCCCATCAAATCCCCCAATTTTTAACAGAAGAAGATAGCCTTGAAGAAGAAGTCATCTCATATCTTCAAGCTGCAAAAGATCTCTCCCAAAACAAGACACTGTACTTTGGCGTCAATGAAGACGGTTTGCTTATCCCAGCTAAAAACAAGCCCCAACTCTTACTCAGTGGATCATTTAACCCGCTACACAAAGGCCATTTGGCATTGGCGCGCACAGCAGCATCTTTGACAAATCAACCGGTTGGGTTTGAAATCTCTGTGTTCAATGTGGATAAACCACTGCTTAAAACGGAGGTCATGCTAGACCGATTAGCCCAATTTGCAGGTCGATGGCCCGTCTATTTAACCAATGCGCCCACATTTATAGAAAAGGCGCGTCTCTTTCCAAACTGTACGTTTGTGGTAGGCATCGATACGGCCGTTCGGATTATCAATCCACGCTACTATCATGACGATCCCACAGAAATGGAAAAAGCCTTAACCGAATTTCGAGATTTGGGCTGTCGTTTTCTTGTAGCAGGTCGGGTTAATCAGGAGGGGCGGTTTCTCAAGCTTTCAGATATGCACATTCCGGCTGATTTTCATCCCATCTTTTCAGCCATACCTGATACGCTATTCCGAAAAGATGTTTCGTCCACTCAGCTCAGAGAGAAGGCCCAAAAAGGAAGTCGTTAGCCAATAGTCTTAAATCGATTTTCCATCCGCCGGACATTTTGCCGCAGCTTGTGAATGCTGTCTGGTGGATAAACGCCCTTTCGCAAACTCAAATTCGCGTACACAAGCGACCGAGGCCCTAGCAAACAGCCTGGGTTTAAAACTGAGTTGCACCCCGTTTGGGTGTCATCTCCAATTATCGCGCCAATTTTGGCAAGACCGGTATCATATTGCTCGCCATCAACCATCAATATCACGGTTGGGCGCTTTCCTGTTTCAGGGTCTTTCTGACTATTGATCGTTAAATTAGAGAGTTTGGTGCCTGCCCCTAAGTTGGTATTTTGACCCATAATGCTGTCACCTACGTAGTTAAAATGTGGTGCATGCGCATTTTTCAGTAAAAGCGAATTCTTAGCTTCACTAGCGTGTCCTAAGATTGCGCCTGAAAGCATGATCACATTTTCACGCACAAAGGCACCGTGCCTAACAACTGCACCGGGCGCAATATAAGCGGGTCCATCAACATATGCCCCTGGTTCAATTCGCGCACCTTCACCAATGTAGATAGGTTGGTCACTTACATAAGCGCCATCCATCACCTCACCCAAGATGGTTTGCTGATCACCCACTAAACGCCCAATGTGCGTTTTTATCTTAAAAATTGCCTCCCAAACATAGGTACAATCCTCGAAAAACACGGCCGTTTCTTCATCTTGAATATCAAAAAAATCGGTGGGTTGTAGCATAAAAGGTTGCTCCAAACATCAAACAAATTTATCAATCAGGCTATGCCTGAGAATTCTCAAGTTTGTTTCTGTGATTTACTTAACAGCTAATGTGTTGTTTACAGAAATTTGCTAGGGTTATATCAAGAACATGTGAAATGCGCGAATAAATACGGCCGTTCATAATAAGATCAATTAAAATATAGATAGGTTGTATAACATGGAGAATAATAGGCTCTTTGAAATCACAATTTTCTGAAATGTTATGTGATAATTACTGTAAGAAAGAGATGCATACTATCTTCTAGGAAGAGTCAATCAAAAAAAATTTCAACAACCATTCGACCCTTTACCAAACTTTTTTGTTCTCTATTAAGTGAATGGCAAGCGTTTACCAACATTTATTTCAAACGCCTCCATTCTGTTTATTTAATAAGAAAACTAAAAGTCCTGTAAAATAAACAGCTAATTAAACGTTTTTGTTTTCCTACATTGCGAATAGGTTGACTATAACAAGATGACAAAATCATCGAAAAAATCATTTCAACAAGAAATCACTAACCTAGAAACAACCATTGCGGCTATCGAGGCTAATCGCCCCATTTTAGGCGATCTTCCGGCAGACACGGCACTGGAGCTGCTGCGTGAACGGCTTGCTACTTTGATTCAACCGGAAACAGCCCGCGATGAGCGGAAACGCGTTACAGTCCTTTTTGCTGACGTCAAAGGGTACACGGCCCTTAGCGAAAATCTCGATCCGGAAGATGTCGCTGGCATTATGAATCGGCTCTTTGAAGCGGTTACAGTTGAAATTCATCGCTATGGTGGCACCATTGATAAATATGCGGGGGATGCAGTCATGGCTCTGTTTGGTGCCCCCCAAGCCCTTGAAAATCATGAAGAAATGGCCGCCCGCGCCTCACTTGCTATGCAGCGCGTTATTCGTGAGTTTAGTCAGGATTTAAATCAAACTCATGGCTTCCAATTGCAAATGCGAATTGGATTAAACACCGGTGAAGTGCTGGCCGGTCTGGTAGGTGGGTTAAAAGCTAGAAGTTATACCGTTATGGGTGACACCGTTAATCTGGCCGCTCGCTTAGAAAGTGCCGCGCCCGTTGGCGGTATTCTGGCTAGTGAATACACCACCCGCAAACTGCACAATATTTTTGAGCTTTCTGAACCGGAAAAGATTACGGTGAAAGGGAAAAGCGACGAAATTACGGTTTTCCAAATCATTAGCGAAAAACGTCAGCGTGGGCGTGTTCGTGGGTTAGATGGATTACAGGCCGATATGATCGGCCGTGACGATGAGCTAACCCTGCTTCAAAATAGCTTTCAATCTGCTTTAGCAAATCGACATTGGCACGCTTTTGCCATTAAGGGAGAGGCAGGCCTGGGTAAAACGCGACTCCAGCGTGAACTCATCTCTTGGGTCTACAAAACGCATCCACAAACGCGAATATTATCCAGCCGCTCATTTAATCACACGCGCACAACGCCTTATCATTTTATTGCAGAAATGATTCGGGGTTTATTCAACTTATCGCGTGAGAGCGCCATGACAACGGCCGTTAATCATCTAACTGCTTCCATTTCCGCCCTCCAAGATGGGATCACCCCGCTTGAGCTAGATTATCAGCTAGGCTCATTAGCCAGTATTCTTGGCTTAACCTTAATCAACAATCCGCTTAGTAATCTTGAACCAGAACAACGTCGTGACAGAACATTCCTTTCCCTAGAGCGCATCTTTATCGCGGCCGCTAAACAAAAACCGCTCATGCTTCTCATCGACGATTTGCATTGGGGCGACGTTCTCTCTCTTGACTTTTTAGAACGCCTCCTTACTCTGATTGCGCAAGGTGAACTTCAGGATGGACAGGCGTTTGTCATGATGTTAAGCAGACCGGCTGAAAATCCAGACTCACAGCTAAGTCAGGTCATAACCCGACTAGAATCTCCCCCGTTCCAAACTATTTTGCTTGATCGATTGGATGAAACACAGGCGGCATCCTTAATCATAGAATTACTAGACCAAGAAATCCCGCAAGAATTAGGGAATTTAATCATCAACCACGCCCAGGGTAATCCCTTCTATGTGGAAGAGGTTTTGCGCTCATTGATTGAAGACGGCACGCTTAAGAAGAATGGCACTTGGAAAATTACCCAAGATATTGCCAACATTCGCATCCCACCCTCTGTCCAAGATGTGTTAGCGGCCCGCATTGATCGCTTACCGCCAGATGACAAGCAAATTACCCAGCATGCCGCCATTATTGGCCGAATTTTCTGGCAAGACATTCTCAATCGCATTACTGAAGCAGAAACTGTAGAGCCAACATTGCTCCTGTTAGAGCTTCGCCAACTAGCTGGCCGCATGGAAGAATCAAAGCTCGCTGAAGATTGGGAATGGGTTTTCCACCATGGCCTCATCCAAGAAGTTGCTTATGGGAGCGTCCCCAAGTCAATGCGTCGCGTTGTTCATGAACAAGTGGCAACGATTTTAGAAAACCAGCTTGGTGATCAAACTGCTTTTCTCATCCCGCTTATTGCGAACCATTACGAGCAAAGTCAACTCATTGACAAAGCAATTTACTATCTAGGACTGGCGGGCCAGCAAGCAACTGAACAGTTTGCAAATCAGGAAGCCGTGAGCTACTACACCCGTGCTTTAAACTTACTTGATTCTCAAGAAACGACTATCTTCTTATCAAGTAAACAGCTCAGGCAAAAATATGATCTCATCTTAGGACGCGTCAAAGTTTATCACCTCATGGGTAAGCGCTCTGAACAAAAAGATGACTTAGATAAGCTAGACTTTTTAGCAAAGCGACTTAGAGACAAAGAGGCTCAGGCCACCGTGGCGCTTGAGTTTGCCTCTTATTTTGAAAGCATTAGCGACTTCAGTTCGTCAGTTACGAAATCTCAGGAAGCTGTTGAACTAGCTCAAGAAGCCAAGTCACCAGATCTTGCGGTGTCGGGCTATACAGCTTGGTCTTTGGCACAGCTTCGCCTCAGCCAATTTGATGAAGCGAAGCAGCTTGCTATTCAAGGCCAGAAAATTGCGCAAGAAAATAACAACGCGCTTGGCGAGGCGATCAGTTTAGTTCACTTAGGAATCGCCCATTACCTTCCGGGTGAAATCAACGAGGCAAAAGATGCCTTAGAAGCTTCTCTTGAAATTAGCGAAAAACTGAATGATTTGAGTCGCCAAACATCATGCTTGACCAACCTAGTTGGGATTTACCACGGACTGGGCGATTATGCGAAAGCGGTCTCCTATTGTGAAAAAGCGTTAGAGTTGGTGCGCATCATAGGTAATCGCGCCACTGAAGCAACCATTGTCAACAATTTAGGGGCCATTTATCATGCCTTAGGCTACTTGGCTGAGGCTGAAGAACATCAATCTTCGGCGCTGCGACAAGCCCAGCTGCTGGATAACAAACTCGTGGAATCAATGTCGAGCGGTAATTTGAGCCTCGTTCTTCACGACATGAATCTGCTTTCAGAAGCAGAAGAAATCTCTAGAAACGCCCTGAAAATTGACCAAGAAATTGGCGACAAATATGGAGAAGGGTACAGTCTAACAGCCTTAGGCTTAGCCCTTGAAGGTCAAGACAAACTTGATTCGGCCAAAGAAGCACATCAAGCAGCGCTCACCATTCGCCAAGACCTGCAGCTTGCGTCACAAGCGATTGACAATCTTGCTGGTTTAGCCTCCATTTCGCTCAAACAGCACAACCTAACTGAGGCAAAAAAGCATATTGAAGAGATTCAAGAATGGATTTCTAAACATGGTGTTGAGGGTATCGAATATCCAATTCGGGTTTATTTAACAGTGGCTGACGTGCTGGAGGCTGTCGGAGAATCAAGTCAGGCGGCGCATATTTTAGACACAGCTAAGAAGTATATGCACAGTAAAGCTGAAAAAATTAGTAACCCAGTGGCCCAAGAATCATTCTTAACCAATGTACCATTACACCAAGAATTAGACAGTCGCTTTAACGCGCACCCCATTTTATAACGACCAATAGAATCTGATAATCCTCAGCAATTCTCAATTTAGGCTGAGGGTGTACGGCCGGGATGCGCGGGAAGAGTCTCAACACGTGTTGCATCGTGTCACCTCATCCCTTGACATTAGCCAAGATGAGACGATTAGGCGAAATGATTTATTGTTTGATACACATCAGCCCCAATCGTCCCATCCCTACCATTCATCTATTTTTAAATTGAGAATTGCTGGATTATCCTGAGGGGATTTCATAAATTAAAATCAACATTTTTGGGACCTACCTGAGGATAAATCTTGAAACCTACTCAACAACTTTGTCCTCCTCTGCAAATTTAGAAAAGCGCTCATTCAAACTTGAAAGATACGGTTTACTAGACAAAGAAAAAGAGGGCTGGCGAAATGCCAACCCTCTTTTTCTTTGCTAAGCCTTACGGCTCGTCAATATCATCTATATTGCTAATTTGCACCGACCACACCAAATCGACTAATGTGGCAGATTTCTAAGCTGAAGGTATTGTTGGCTGGGTCGTAGGTGTAACCACTTGGCACATCACAAGTTGATGTCGCATCTACCCATTGGTTAATATTTTCATCCCAGACGACAAGGATCAGGCTGTTTTCATTTTGCCCATTGAGGTCTTCATCACGATAACCGAGAACGAGAACAACCGGTTCGTTAAAGCAGAAATGATCTGGATCACAGGTTCCACCGCTTACACTGCTTGCGCTGCCCTCAATCCCGACTGATTGCGTAGAAGCTGAGGTGATGGAGCTGTTGTTGAGGATCAGCGGCAAGTAGGTTTGATCCGGCTGGCCCGCGTTTAGATCGAAGAAGATGTTTGTGTTGTCATCAGGCAATGGTTGGCCAGAACCCCCCGCTAAATTGATCCCCCGATTAGAGGTAAAGGTGCTAGGGTCTAAGGGAATAAACTCAATGTTGATCACCTCATCAACTGCGCCAGGAGGCACGTTGACCTGTGTGGTGTTCCCACTACCATCTTCAAAGGTCGTTGAACCACCATTGGTTGGATCAACATAGAGGGCTTCTTGAATAGTCACAAGGGTAACGGCCGTTTCCGTATTAAAGGAGAATGGATTCGTCACGCTGACGGTAGCTGAATAAACACCAGGCACCGTATACGTGTGCGTTGTATATTGACCAGCGCCAAATGTGCCATCACCAAAATCCCAAAGATAGTTGTTAAAACCGCTGTATGGGCTGGTATGAACGGCCGTTAATAGCGTCTCATCACCTAGGTCAGTTGGGCCATCATTTTCGGCCGTTAGACTCATGATAGCGCCAGTGCCGTAGAAGGCGAAGGCCCGGCCGCTGCCTGAATTACCAGCATACGTGGGGGCGCCCATAATCACGTCGCTAAAACCATCCCCATTCACGTCACCGGCTGTATCAACCGATGAGCCAAACAGGCCGTTGGCGAGATCGCCTTCAACAGACGTCAAGAAGTTCAAGCCTGACGTTGCTAATGGATCCCCTGCATAAATTTCGGCAAGACCTGCGCCCGGTCCAACACCTGATCCATTTAAAGCACTGGGTCGATTTGGCGTTGTGTCGTAATTGGGTGAACCGATGATAATTTCACTATCGCCGTCGGCATCCATATCACCAGCCGTGCTGACAGAATATCCATAGAAGCCATTATCTTGAAAACCAAAAAAGCTAAAGCGGGTTGCACCAAAGTTCTGACCGTTCAAAGGGCCTAAATAAACGTAGGCTGCACCACTCCCTCCGTTTGCATTAGGGGCACCAACAATAATATCGTCGATTTCATCTCCATTTACATCACCTGCGGTACTGACCGCATATGCAAAATCACTAGAATCGTCAAAATCTGGATCGTCCGCAAACCAATTTGCATCAAATTCAGAAGCAAGCGGCCCGCTTTGCAGACCCTCACCGTTAACGCCTAGGAAGATGAAGACCGATCCAACTTCTTCTAGGTTGTTATTCCCAAAGATGTCACCAATCACGATGTCATCAACCTGGTCATTATTGACGTCGCCAGCGTTACTGACT
>JBCCFD010000309.1:0-9703 GCA_039029915.1 Chloroflexota bacterium | reverse complement strand
CCATTAACAAATCTTTCATTAGCAAAATTATATTCACATCTATTCTCTAGATAGCATTCACGCTCCAAGCTTATTAAGATATAAATATCTATTCACAAATTTCTAGGACACCAGGCCACATGATCAATACTATGTGCTCTAGCATCTTCGATCAGATACATTCCCCAAATTTTTGATTGAAATGGTTATCACTCCTTGTAAAGTCTTCATCTACATAAAATAATTTTAACTCATCAAATCCTAGTAATTTATTAAAAAAATCAAGAGATAATGTAAGTTAGTTTCAAAATAAGTGAAACGTCTGTTTTCATCATACGTGGAATATAGTTTCATCGAAAATGGAATGAGTTTCATTTTTCGTGGAATCCTACAAGAAAGTTTATATTCTTACCCATTACTTATAGATTTTTTGCACAAACGTGTGTAAAATTACGCAAAACTACGCGATTGTGAAGGAATGCACATGCTCAGGCATCAATTACAGCTATCTTTATTACATGCAGCAATGGCTTTAACGGCCGTTCCTGCTGATAGCACGCTTAACCGTGTTATGAAGACCGAGCTGTCCCTTTCTGCAACACTGATTGCCCTGTTAGTTAGCTTGCCCTACCTGTTTGCCCCAATCCAAGTGGCCATCGGGTCCTTTGCCGATCGCAATCCGATTATGGGACGGCGACGGACCCCCTATATTCTTATTGGCATTCTACTCAGCGTCGCCGGTGTCTTCTTGGCACCAACGGCCGTGTTCGCGTTTGAAACCAGTATCACCACGGGCATTCTGCTCAGTCTTTTAGCCTTTGGTCTGTGGGGGACGGGATTCAACTTTGCCACCGTCTCTTACTTTTCACTGGCCACAGAACTATCTGGCGAAGACAAACGTAGCCAAACCATCTCAATCATGTACTTTGTGATGCTCATTAGTGTTATCACCATCGGTATTACTATCAGCCGCATGGTTGAACCCTACTCGGCCCAAGCTGTCACCCAAGCCGTCTATCTCACAGGTGGTATCGCCCTCCTCATGGGGCTGATTGGTATCATCGGCTTGGAGCCACCGATGGACAAAATAACGGCAGTCGATTCGCAGATCCCTCTTCGAACGATGTTCCAAACCTTAACAAAAAACCCGCAAGCCAAACTCTTCTTTGGCTATTTGATCTTGCTCCTCGCCGCTATCCTTGGGCAAGATGTCATTTTAGAGCCTTTTGGCGGCGAAGCTTTAGGGCTCACCGTTAGTGAAACTTCACGATTGACTTCCATTTACGGCGGGTGCTTTCTAATTACGCTTGTCATTGCAAGCTTCCTAGAACGGTGGCTCAATAAAATACGTGTCGCTAATTTAGGCTCCTGGAGCGCCATCGGGGCGTTTATCGTCTTGGTGCTTAGCGGATTCCTCGTAAATATCCCACTCTTTTATCTCGGCGTTGTCTTGTTGGGTCTAGCCATTGGGGTTGCTACCGTTTCAAACCACTCGTTAATGTTAGATATGACCACCATACAAAATGTGGGGCTCTTCATTGGCGCATGGGGGATGGCCACCGCTTTCGCTCGCTTAGTTGGTTCTCTTTTTAGCAGCGTTGTGATTGATTTTGTTTCAACAATAACATCAAATCTAGCGGTGCCCTATTTAATTGCATTTGGTATAAATATTGTCTTTTTGTTCGGCTCGTTACGATTGCTGCAGCGGATCCAAGTCTCGCGATTCCACAAGGTGGCATCAGAAACAGGCCCATCTAATCCATCATCCCAACACCATCAAAAAACGGTTCCATTTAAAACTAATCCATAATCTTTAAATTTCCAAAGACGACAAACGTCTTTGAGAGCGTTTTTTTAGGAGAAAAACATGATTATCAATTCAAAAGTTGTAGACGCTATGAATGCCCAAATTCAAAGCGAATTTGGTGCATCTGCTCAGTATGTTGCCATTGCTGTTTACTTTGACGATTCAAGCCTACCAGAGCTGGCTAATTTTTTCTTTCGACAGGCTGAAGAGGAAAGAGAGCACGCCATGAAATTCGTCCACTTTCTTTTGGAGGCCGGGGCTAAACCGCTCATTCGAGCCCTGCCAGATATGGTTAATGAGTTCAACAGCCCAGCTGAGGCCGTTCAATTTGCCCTTGATCAAGAAATCAAGGTAACCAATCAAATCAATAACATTATGGCAATTGCTGTGGAACAAAATGATTTCGCTAGCCAAACCTTCCTGCAATGGTTTGTTACGGAGCAGGTCGAAGAAGTTGATTCGATGGATTCCCTACTGCAAACGATTAACTATTCAGGCGGGGCCCTCCTTCTCGTTGAAGATTATGTGCGGCGTAAAATGGCAGCTGAAGGCGAAGCAGAGGAGGAAGGCGAGGAATAAATAGGAAAAACATGGAAAACCTTAGAGGACTTAGGCGGCCTTAAGAGGAAACGCTCTGGTACTCTAAGACTAGCTGTGTTGAACAATAATCTCCTAACCAAGCTATGAGTGAACAAAAACCCGAAGAGTGGCTCACCCTATCAGCCGCCGCAAAATATTTAAACGTCCATGCAACCACCCTTCGGCGCTGGGCAGATCAAGATCAGATCAAATTTATACTAACGCCCGGCGGTCATCGTCGGTTCTCAATTACTGACCTCAAGCAGTTTTTAAACGTTGACAAAAGCAGTAAACGTAAAAGAGGCATGGAAAAGACATGGGCTGAACGGGCTATCGTTGACACCCGCCAAGGCATCAGCCAGCAAGGCAATCCTTCTTGGTTAGCTCACGTCGATGACGCTATGCGCCAAAAATACCGCTTGATGGGCCAGCAGTTGATGGGGTTAACCCTTCAATTCATTTCTCAGCCGGATGAAGATGAAAGTTTACTCGACCAAGCGCATGAGTTAGGAGAAGCGTACGGTTTTGCGGGTCAGAAAATGCAAATGCCCTTAACCGACGCTTTGCAGGCAGCGATGTTTTTTCGGGACACCCTGATTGAAACCGCCATGCAGTTACCGGGCAACACCAATATCAAGCCAGAGGCCAATTTACGGCTTTTGAAACGAATTAATACGTTATTGAACACCGTTCATTTAGCAATAGCAGGGGTTTACGATGCTAATCAATCAACTCATTTGCCTGGGCATTAGTCACAAAACAGGCAATATCGAACAGCGTGAACTCATGTCAACGGCCGTTTCGCAATTTCAGAACGGTGATCCTCACGTCCTTATCTCAACCTGCAATCGGGTTGAGCTCTACAGCAGCAATCCACAGGCTCTGTCTGAGCGCATAAGACATTGGCAACAGGCCCAACCCGTTGAATATGACACGTTAACTGACTCTCTCTACATTATTCAAGGAGAAAATGTGGCAAACCATCTGCATCAGGTTGCATCTGGTTTAGATTCAATGGTTCTTGGGGAAGCCCAAATTTTAGGGCAAATTCGACAGGCGTACGAAACAGCCGTATCCACAAAGCAGCTTGACCAAACGCTCGATACCCTCTTTAAATCTGCCATCCGTACGGGTAAACGGGTCCGAACCGAAACCAAAATTGCCCACTTTCCTGCCAGCATGAGCGCAATTGCGCTTCAACAGGCTCAAAACCAGCTAGGCAATCTGAAGAACAAGCGATTTTTACTAATTGGTCTAGGTGAAATGGGGCGCATCACGCTCAAAGCACTGCAGGCGCGCGGGCTAACCCAAATCGACATCGCTAATCGGAGCCAGCATAAGGCAGAAACGGCCGTTGATAACGGCACCGCTTATGGGCTTGACCAACTTTCTGATGCCCTGACTCAAGCGGATGTTGTTTTTGCAGCGACGCGCATCACTCAACCGCTGATTACGCGAGCCAGCATTGAAGCTATTTTGCCTCAGCGCCAAGGGCGACCGCTCATCATTGTTGATCTCGGTGTACCGCGTAATGTCGAAACAGCGATTGCCAATCTGCCAAACGTCACGCTTATCAATGTAGATGGGCTGCAAACCAACCTTGACCACGCCCTCTCAGCCCGACAGGCTGAGATTCCTGCTGCCGAACAAATCATTGGGGAGGAAATTGGGTGTTTACATAATGAATTTAAAACGAATATGGTCACCCCAACCATTAAGGCGCTGCGCGAAAAAGCAGAAGCAATTCGACAATCAGAGCTAAGCCGTACGATGCGCTACCTCAAAGAGGTTGATGATCAAACTCTTAAGCACATCGAGCATTTATCACAGGCTTTGGTCAAAAAGCTGCTTCACGAACCGACTCTTCAGCTACGCACAAAAGCGAAAGAGGGTGAGGCGGATACGGCCGTAGCGACGCTACGAGAACTCTTTGATTTGACGGAAGTTGAGCCATCATGAAAATAATCATTGGCACTCGCACCTCCAACCTCGCCATGTGGCAAACGAGGCATATTCAAGCCAAGCTCACCGCAGCCTGGGCGGAGATCACGTGCGAAATACGGCCGTATTCCACCAAGGGAGACGAAACGCAAAAGCTCGATCAACCCCTGCCGGAAATTGGCGGTAAAGGGTTATTTACTGAAGCGCTGGAAAACGGGCTTAAAAACGGCGAAATTGACATTGCTGTTCACTCTCTTAAGGATTTACCGGTTGATCAAAATAATGGCATCATTCTAGGTGCCATTGTTGGCCGTGAAGATGCCCGTGATGGTCTTGTAACGGCTGACCCAAATATAAAACTGGGCAACCTGCCGGTCGGGGCAGTTGTGGGCACAGGCAGTTTGCGCCGTCAGGCGCAACTTTTAGAAATGCGCCCCGATTTGCAGGTGCGCTCTATTCGAGGCAATGTTGAAACCCGCATTCAAAAGGTGCTAGACGGCCGTTATGATGCCACCATTTTAGCACTCGCTGGCGTCAAGCGGCTCGGCATTAGTGACCAAGTCTCCCAAATATTCCCGCTAGATGTGCTGCTGCCAGCACCAGGACAAGGGGCGATGGGTGTTCAGTGTCGAGAAGAGGATAGTGAAACGCGCCGGCTGCTCAATGCAATTCACCAACAAGAAGTTGAAGCATGCACCACGGCTGAGCGTACTTTTTTACATACGCTTCAAGGCGGCTGTGCTACGCCGGTTGGTGCTTACGCTCAATTTGACCGCTGGGAAATTCACCTGCAGGGTTTGGTGGGTGCACCAGACGGCTCAAAAATTATTCGCGTTGAACATCGCGATGTAGATCCGCAAAAGGTTGCTACTGCTGTTGCCAAAAAAGCAGTAGCTCAAGGGGCGAATGCCCTACTGTTTGACTCATGACTACGCTAACTGGAAAACGAATTGTCGTCACGCGCAGTCGGGAACAAGCACCCGCCCTGTGCCACCAATTTGAGGAGTTGGGGGCAACGGCCGTTTCTTTCCCAGTGATCCAATTCGTACCGATTCCGCAAACGCTCAAGCCGCTTGAACTTTACGATTGGATTCTTTTTACCAGCATCAACGCTGTTAAGTTTTTTCAATTAACTGTCGGCAACCGTCAAAAGGTATCTATCAACGCGACATCTGTCGGAGCAGTTGGATCCGCGACGCTTAAGGCCCTTGAGAACGCAAATATCTCGGTTGATTTTGTACCTGACACGTTTACTGGCTCCGCACTCGCCAACGGGTTGGGTGACATTAACGGCAAGCGTATCTTACTGCCAAGGGCCAAGATTGGTCGTCCTGAAATTGTCAAGATGCTGCTTGAACAAGGCGCGCTCGTTGATGATGTCCCGCTTTACGACACGATTACGGCCGTACCGTCCACTGAGGAGTGGCAAAACTTAAACGCTGGCTTCGACGCCATCACATTTACCAGCCCCTCTAGCGTGCGTAACTTTATAAAGATCACAAAGCCCAAAGCTGACGCGCTTTTAAATCCGGTCAGCTTGATGCAAAAGATAGTGTCCTGCATTGGTCCCTCGACCAAGGCTGAGGCTCAAAAATTTGACCTTTCCGTTCAGGTCATGCCTTCTAAATATACGATTGAGGGCTTGGTAACGGCCGTTGCGACTTATTTTAAAGAGGTCGAAATGTCTAGGGTAAACTCAGAAATGAATGACAAAACAACAATGACACCGACTCATTCTGACGTACTGATTAACTGACAAACCATTTTCAAAGGAGTTGAAAGCGTGATTGGTAATTAGTGATTCAATGACCAAATTACCAATGACCCAATAACCCAAATGCTTAAAATCCGGCCCCGCCGCCTCAGGCACACGCCCCAGCTACGTCGTATGGTTCAAGAAACCACCTTGACGCCAGCTGACTTTATCTACCCCATGTTTGTTGTTCATGGGAACGATGTGCACAACCCAATTGGTTCAATGCCGGGGATTGCTCAGCTCTCAGTTAATACGGCCGTTGCTGAAGCCCAAAAAGCATACGAGCTGGGCATTCCAGCGGTGCTTCTCTTTGGCATTCCTGCAGAAAAGGATCCCATCGGCGTCGAAAATTTTGCGGACGATGGCATTGTCCAGCAGGCGACCCGCGCCATTAAAGCAGCACTGCCGAATTTATTGGTCGTCACAGACGTTTGCCTATGCGAATATACCGATCACGGCCACTGCGGCATTCTCAACACGGGTGAGCATCTTCCAATGCTGCCTGAAGGGTATGTTCTTAACGACGAAACGCTTGACATTTTGGGCAAGGTTTCACTGTCTCACGCAAAAGCCGGGGCCGACATTATCGCCCCGTCCGGCATGATCGATGGCATGGTTAGCGCCATTCGTACAGCATTGGATGATGCGAATTACGACCATCTGCCCATCATGTCGTATGCCGTTAAGTATGCGTCAGGCTTCTATGGCCCCTTCCGGGATGCAGCGGACGGTGCACCAAAATTTGGCGACCGCAAAACCCACCAGATGGACCCCGCCAACAGCAACGAAGCCCTGCGGGAAGCTGCCATCGACGTAGCGGAGGGCGCTGATTTTCTGATGGTTAAACCGGCGCTGTCCTATCTCGACGTTATCCATCGTTTAAAAACAACTTTCCCCGAGCTGCCTCTGGCCGCTTACAACGTAAGCGGGGAGTATTCAATGATTAAAGCAGCCAGCGCCAATGGCTGGCTAGATGAGAAGACCGTCACGCTTGAAAAACTAACGAGTATAAAACGCGCCGGTGCCGATGTGATCATTACCTATCACGCGGTGGATGCGGCGACATGGCTAAAAGGATAGCGGATAGCGGGCTGAGCTAGAGGAAAGGGCTAGTGCATTGTGAGGAACTGAAGAAGTGACATTGCAACACTAACCAATGATTGCTTACTGACATGCTGACAAGCTTACAGCCCAAAGCCTATTGCTCACGGCTAAAGAAAAGGAAACCTATGAGTAAACTCAACATCACCCGCCCGAAAACGAAAGAGGCGGACATATCTGAAAAAGGGAAGAATGAAGCTGGCGAAATGATTTCCATGAATCGCCGCTTGTTTATGCAGCTGCTGGTTTTTACAAAGTGCAATCGCATTGACCCTCTCCTCGAGCAAGTTCGAGAAAGCAACGTGCAGGCCGTTGTGTATGAAGAACTGAACGATCCAGAAGGGATTGGCCTGATGACGTTTAGCGAAGATCCCAGCTACTTTTTAACGGCCGTTCGTCCACTCGTCAACAGCGGGCTATTTGACTCATTAACCCCCAAGCGAGAGATGACCATGATTGGGCGCACCTATAGCATTGGATATGAGCAAGATTTAGAATACACGCTCATCAAAAAACCCATTAGCCGCGTTACGGACCCCAACTTGCCCTGGGCAATCTTCTATCCGCTGCGCCGCTCGGGCAAGTTTGAGCAAATCAGCCCGTCTGAACAGCGCACCATCTTGATGGAGCACGGCGGCATTGGTCGAGCCTACGCCAGCAAAGAGTACGGTTTTGACATCCGCTTGGCGTGCCACGGTCTTGATAAAAATGACAACGACTTCGTAACAGGCTTGCTTGGTAAAGAATTATTCCCGCTATCACACATCGTTCAGCGCATGCGCAAAACGACCCAAACCTCGCAATACCTTGAAAGCTTGGGACCATTTTTTGTGGGCAAAGCGGTGTATCAGTGGCAGCCTGAAAGCTAAAAGCAATAGCTAGAGGATTTACGATTGACGATTTACGATTTACGAACGCCACTCATCTGTAACTTGTAACCGCCAATGTGAGGCCGAATTATCAAAAAAGGATCAAAATGACCCTCCAAAACTCACGATTTTTACAAGCGGCGCACTGTCAACCAGTCGATAAGACACCGATATGGTTGATGCGTCAGGCGGGACGGTATATGAAAGTGTACCGAGATCTGCGTGCTAAGCATTCGATGCTTGAAGTTATTAACACACCAGAACTCGCGTTTGAGGTGACGATGCAACCGATCAACGCCTTCGATTTTGATGCTGCTATCATTTTTGCAGATATCTTACCCCCGCTAATCGGTATGGGGTTTGACTTGGAATTTGTTAAAAATGTTGGGCCTCGTATCCACAACCGGGTGGAACGGCCGTATGACATCGACATTCTAGCGACCCCGCCAGCTAGCCAAATTATGGGTCCTACCCTTGAAGCCATCAAGCTCGTCGTGGCTGAGCTCACCCCGCGCAACATTCCGCTGATCGGGTTTGCTGGCGCACCATTTACGTTGGCCAGCTACGCAGTAGAGGGTGGCGGCTCAAAAACATACACACGTACCAAAGCGCTCATGTACACCGAACCCGCCGCCTGGATCCGACTGATGGATAAACTGGTCACGATCCAAGCTGATTACCTGATTGAGCAGGCCAAAGCCGGGGCTTCAGCCCTGCAAATCTTTGATTCATGGGCGGGTTTAGCCTTAGGCAAACATGACTACATTCGTTATGTCAAGCCTTTCAACCTCAAACTTATTGAGATGGTGAAAAAACGCACGGATGTGCCCGTCATTAACTTTTCAACAGGCACCTTCCCCTACTTAGATGAAGTGGCGGCCTGTGGTGGTGATGTCGTTGGCGCAGATTGGCGCATGCCGCTCGATGCCGCTTGGGACAAAATTGGTCACGATAAAGCCATCATGGGCAACTTAGACCCTGTGGCGCTTCTTGCGCCGTGGCGTGAGCTCAAGATACGGGTGGACGAGGTTTTGGAGCAGGTAGACGGCCGTTCTGGGCACATCTTCAACCTCGGCCACGGCATCTTCCCTAATACGCCGGTTGATAACGTGCGGCGGTTAGTTGATTACGTGCATGAGAAGACCAGTAGATAGTTATTGGGTATTTGTCATTGGTGATTGGTAATTAGGAAAGTAAATTAGGGTCGAGATTTATCTCGATGAAGAAAGGGAAAAGTAGAGGCTGGCAAGCTTACAACTTATAGCTCAAAGCCCAAAGCTAAAGATCATGACGACAAGCACAAACAAACCCATCGGCGTTCTTATTATGGCATACGGTGGCCCAAACAGTTTAGAAGAGATACCCGGCTACTTAGCAGACATTCGTAACGGCCGTCCCACCAATACGGCCGTTCTCGACGAAATAACCAACAATTACCGTCAAATTGGGGGCAAATCCCCGCTGCTTGAGTTTACCGAAGCCCAAATCGATGCCATTCGGGCTCATTTAGACCCCAACAAATACAAACTCTACTTGGGCATGCGTCACTGGGCGCCGTGGATTGAGGATACGATTCGAGACATGCTTGACGATGGCATAGAACAAGCGGTTAGCATGGTGCTTGCGCCTCACTACAGCAAGCTATCCATTCAAAAGTATCAAAAGAAAATT
>JBCCFD010000308.1:0-9748 GCA_039029915.1 Chloroflexota bacterium | reverse complement strand
CGGCCGTTGCCATCAGCATCTTAGGACGCACCCCCCTCGCCGTTCGCATCAGCGCCGCTATCGTCGGCTCTCTCACCACACTAGTTATTTATGGCTTAGGTAAAAGCTGGTTTGGGCGCCAAACGGCCGTTTATGCCGCTTGGATTTGGGCGATTACCCTGTGGCCCATCCACCTAAGCCGCATCGGCTTCCGCACCATACTTCTGCCCATTATGCTCGGGCTTGTTTTTTGGATCGGCACCGAGGCATATCGGCGAAAATCAATCAGATTATGGGCATTAGCAGGGGCGGTGTATGGCTTAGCGTTTTATACCTACCTCGCCATTCGCTTTACCCCGTTGATTTTGATCCTGATAATTCTATTTTTGTGGTGGCAAAAACGGCCGTTGCCCACCTGGCAGCAGCTAGGCGCATTCGTTGGGACAGGAACGGCCGTTCTCTCCCCCTTACTTCTGTGGATTGCCCAAGACCCCAGCCGCTTCTTGGGCCGCACTGGGCAGGTTTCCGTGTTGAATCCTATCATCAACGGCGGAGATTTATGGGGCACACTTTTGGGCAACATTGGGCGAGCTCTAGGCATGTTTGTATGGCAAGGGGACAGCATCCTGCGCCACAATCCAGCCGGACGCCCCGTGTTTGATTGGGTAATGCTCATTCCGTTTTTAATTGGCATAGGGATTTGTATTTGGCAGTGGAAACGGCCGTCTATGGCGCTTCTGCTCATCTGGACCCTCACCATGCTTGGCCCCACCATCCTCGCCGAAGATACCCCCCACTTTTTACGCGCCGTTGGTATTCTGCCCGCTATTGTCTATTTTCCAGCGCTTGGGTTGATGGGGATTATAGGTTGGGGACGCTGTCCTGAGCTTGTCGAAGGATTGGGGACTGGGGATCGGGGATTGGGGTCTGGGGATCGGCAAAAATCACTCTCTCAATCTCCCAACTCTTCGACAAACATCACCTCATCACCCCATCACTTTACCACAGCAACACGCCATCATCTCATCACCCTATCACCATTCATCCTCATCACCCTCTCCCTCTTCCTCACCGTCCGCGACTACAGCGACTACAGCAACGACCCCGAAGTGGGGTTTTTATTTGAAGCAGCGGCGTTAGAACTGGCAGAATCGCTTGCAGCAGAAGAAGAAGGAACGGCCGTTTATATGGATCGCTGGTTTTGGGATGAAGAGGAAGGGGGCTGGCCTACCGTTCCCTTTGTGGCACCGCTAGAAAACGTCGTCGATTATCGACCTGAATTTTCCGTTCAGCCGCCGCAAGCCACTCAGCCTGTTTCTATTTATGGCTGGCAGTTCGGTTCGCTTGATTTTGTACCTACGTTGATTCAACCACCAGCCATTGTCAATATCAAAACGGGGGCGTTGGCTCGTGGCGATTTAGAAGAAAGCAGCTATCCACTTTATGTTAACTATTCTGTTCTACCCATTGACCCCAACCAAGCCCCAACCGCTCAATTTGAAGATCAGTACAGGCTCATCACAGCCCACGCGGGCATCGTTGAAAACGAGCTTGTGGTAACTTTATGGTGGGAAGCCGAAACGGCCGTTTCTCAACCGTGGCACGTTTTCGCCCATTTAGTGGGACCAGAAGGACTTGTCGCCCAAGACGACCACCTGCCTGCGGATGGGCGATGGCAGTTTGACTGGTGGGAGTCGGGCCTGTGGGTACAAGATGTGCATCATTTCGACCTTCCCGAAGGGTTTGATCCCACGATTCATCACGTGCTGATTGGCCTATACGACCCTGCCACCGGTACTCGACTACAGGCAACCGATCACCTCGGCGTACCGCAAGGGGACAGTTGGCGAATCGGACTGGGGCCGTCATGAAAACGTACAACCTTTTAAAACGATTCTGGTGGACAATTTGGCTGTTACCCTTTGTCATTGGCATGAACCAATTAGCCAACGCTCAAACTTTGCCAACGCCCACACCAAACGCCAACGGTGAGATTTTGGTCGAGGTTCAGCCGAATGACACGCTGTGGGAAATTGCCGCTCGGTATGGTCTAACGCTTGATGACCTGTTACAACTCAATAATTTAACGGAGGAGAGCTTTGTCCAGCCGGGACAGCTCCTCCTCATCGGCTTAGCAACGCCAACGCCAACATTAACACCCGTTCCGCCGACCCTGACATCATCCCCCACATTGCCACCGCCACCAACGGGAACGGCCGTTGTTCGACCACCCACAGGATTGTGCATCACCGCCTACGACGATATCAACGGGGACGGCATTTTACAGCCGGGTGAACCCTTGTTAGCAGATGTAGCCTTTACGGTCTTTACAGAGCAAATAGTCATCCTCAACTACATCACAGACGGCTTTTCGGAACCGACTTGCTTTGAAAATATCGCTTCAGGCACTTACCAAATCACCCGCTCAGTGAATGACCAAGAGCGACTAACCACCCCCGGTAATCGCGGCGTATTTATTCAAGATGGCACGGTTGCTAATTTGCAGTTTGGCAGTACGTTAAATACTGAATTGGAGATTACGTCTGATTTCACCAACCAGCCGGAAATCCCAACCGTCTTACCGCTGAGTGCGGCCATTGATCAAGAGCAAGAGGGTGTGCAAAACGGCCGTTTTGGCAACGAGTCTGACCGTTCATCACAGCAACCCTTCTTAATTGTGATGTCATTATTAGGAATGTTGCTTGTCGGGGCAGTTTTCTTTATCATCATGCGGTTGAATCAGGGAAAATTTGAGAAAACGACCAGACCCTAAGGATTTCTCAATTGGAAAGGTTTCATTATTAAAACGAAACCCTTAGGGTCTTTTATCAGGGAGAGAAAAAGAATGAGGATAAGAACCTTTATTGGCCTTGTGGTGCTTTTATTTTTGTTAGCACCTTCATCAATCACTTTTGCTGAACAAGCTGAGGCACCAGCCCAGCAAACAAATTTATTAAATAACCCCGGTTTTGAATTCCCCTACGATAACGATGGTTCCGCCAACGGTTGGGGAAGATGGTTCCGCAACAGTAGCGAAGACAAATTTAGCGACTGCACCAACGGGTATAACAAGCGACCCGCCTGGAGTCCAGAAACTGTCTCTGCTGATCTGATTCATGCTGGCGGCGTATCACAGCACGTGGGCAACCAGTGGGATACATGGCAAGCAGGGATGTTGCAAACGGTTGCCGTAACGCCCGGCACAACCTACCGCTTCACCGTTACCGCTCGAGCGTTTGCCTCCAACAATGATTTCCCATCAGCCTCCGAAGGGGGCATGGCATCAAATGTGCAGGTGATGATCGATCCAAATGGCAGCGGTCTCTGGAACGACAGTGATGTGCAGTGGTCAGGCATCATCAACCCGCTGTATACGTGGCAAACGGTGTCTATCGAAGCGACCGCCACGGGCAACATGATGACCGTCTTCACCTCAGCGGACTACAGCGTCGAAGGCGTCAACCAATGCCGCAAGCATCTTGATGTGTGGTTTGACACGGCCGAATTAATCGAAGTTGGCCCACCCCCAACCAACACTCCACCACCTGCGCCAACGTTACCACCACCGCCACCAGCTACCTTGACACCATCACCAGTCCCACCAACCGCCACACCTGATGTGCCACCAACCGCCACGCCCGTCCCACCAACCGCCACACCGCTCCCGCCAACGGGCGGCTCCGTTTGCGTCAACTCATTTGCAGATGACAACGGCAACGGTGTGCGCGACCCGAACGAAGGGTTTATGGGCAGCGTTACCTTCACAATCGCCAGCGGTACCAACGTGGTTGGACAGGCCCTCTCTTCAGGCACCGACGCGCCGTTCTGCTTTGAAGAGCTTGAACCAGGCACCTATCAGGTGGCTCAGCTCGTTCCGGGACGTCTGGAAATGACCACAGCGGCCAACACCACGCTTGAGGTACAGGAAGGCAGCGCCATCGGCATTGAGTTTGGCAGCCGCATTCGCCCAGAGGGGCAAGAAGTTGCGGCCGTTCAACCTACGGCCGTTTCTGCTGACCCAGCTGCCCCAACAACCACAGACCCCAGCCCAGCAGCACCCGATAGTGCAACCCAAAATCTAAGCGGTCTGCTCGTTCTGGTAGCGGCAGTCGTCCTGCTTGGTGTATTGCTCTTCTTCGTCCTCCGACGACAAACGAGTTAAAAATAATTCACGTAGGGACGCAGTGCACTGCGTCCCTACCACACAACCATTCCCCTCCGCCATGCTCCGCCTGACGCAAAAGCACCTATTCTCGCTAAGCATTTTGCTGATGGCGCTCATTGCAGCCTATCCACTCATGTCGGAACCGGGCCTGCTCAATACGCGGGGCGGTGGAGACAGCCCATTTCTTTTACAGCGCTTACACCAACTAGAAACGGCCGTTCTCGACGGTCACTTCCCCGTCCGCTGGATGCCAGATGCCAACTACGGCTACGGTTATCCATTTTATAATTACTATGCTCCCCTCTCTATCTATATCGCCGCCTTTTTCCGCGTGCTTGGCTTCAGCTTCGTGCGCGCCATTCAGCTTTCCCAGCTTTTGGGTTTCATTGTGGCGGGCTGGGGCATGTTTGCTTTGGGCAAACGGTGGTTTAAGAGCGAGTGGGCCGGGCTGCTGGTTGCGGGAGCCTATACTGTTGCCCCGTTTCATTTAGTCAACGTCTACGTCCGTGGGGATTCTTTAGCAGAATTTTGGGCAATGGCGTTCTACCCCATCGTTATCCTCACCGCTGAAAATTTACTCCAAAGCCAAAACCGCCGCCGAGATACGGCCGTATTCGCCCTCAGCTACGCTGCTCTCATCCTCAGCCACAATATTTCGGCGATGATCTTTTCACCGTTTTTGTTGGCGTTTATTGGGATTAGAGCTTTGGGGATTGGGGATTGGGGACGCTGTCCTGAGCTTGTCGAAGGATTAGGGATTAGGGATTGGAGATTAGGGATTAGGGATTGGGGATCGAAGAATAAGGAGCAACAGTCGACAGCTAGCAATCAACAGTTAATCGTTACGCAATCCTCCAACAAAGCTCAGAACAAGTCCCCTAATTACCCAATTACCCAACTACCATCGCGCGCCTCTCTCTTCGCCCTCTCACTTTTCGGCATCCTCCTCGCCTTTGCTCTTTCCGCTTGGTTCTTTATTCCCGCTCTGGCCGATCAAGGGCTGGCTCAGCTGGACACGGTGACAGAGGGGTATTTCAACTATAACACCCACTTCTTGGCAACCGAGGATTTGCCGCTGATTCAGGACTCTTTTTTCTTTGATTATTCAGTGCGGGGACGAGTCGCGTATCGGACGGGGTTGGTGCAGGGCATAACGGCCGTTATCGCCATTATCCTCCTATTTGCCACCCCAAAAAAGCCCCAAAACCGACTCTTCATCGTCGGCACCATTTTGCTGGCCACCTTCATGATGATTCCGTGGTCCAAACTGCTGTGGGACCAGCTGCCTTTACTTTCCTTTACTCAATTCCCGTGGCGCTTTTTGTCAATCCAAGCGTTTGGGTTTGCCCTAGCGATGGGCAGTTTAGCCACCTTACCAAAAGCCCGTTGGGTCACGGTTGGCACCCTGTTATTGCTCTATGCGAGCAGTTTTGGCCAGCTCAGAACCGATCACCTCATCCTCACTGATGCCGACGTCACGGCCGTAAAACTGGCTCAATACGAATGGTTTACAGGCAATATTGGCACCACCATTAGCGCAGAATATTTGCCCCAAACGGTTCAACCCCGCCCCTACACCAGCCCGTGGCTCAACAGCGGCTTTCAAGGGCAATTTGTCGATTTAAATGGGGGTGTTGAAAGCGGATTTAATCGCCTTGGGTCCACTACGCGCCAAACTTGGTTTTTTGAAGTGAACCAATCGTCAATCATTGTGCTACCTACCCTCAACTGGCCCGGCTGGACCGTCACGCTCAATGGGGAGACCGTGCCACATCAATCCGCCCCCGGTTCAGGTCTCATCATGCTCAGCCTGCCAGAAGGCTCACAAACCGTCAAACTCCGCTTAAGGCGTACCCCCACCCAACGATGGGCGGAAATTGTCTCTCTTTTGGCACTGGTCGGCACCATCTTTCTATACCGATCAGGCACAAAAACCGACATCACACCGTCTAAAAAACCAATTACAGCAACTACTCACAATCACGATTCTCAACTCCCCAATCCCCAATCCTTCGAAAAGCTCAGGACAGGGTCACCAATCCCTACCGCCCCAATTACCCAATTACCCAATTACCAATTACTAATTCCTCTCCTCGCCCTCCTCACCCTCATACTACACCTCTGGCCCAACAATGCCTTACCGGCCAGCAACCTAACGTGGGATTTTACAAACATGGGGTATTTGCATCACGATGTAAACGGGGTCTTTTATGACGGCGGCGCGATTTTGAAAGAATATTATTACAACAGTGAGTCCGTTGAAGCGGGGGATACCTTGGTGATTGAGCTTGTGTGGGATGGTATGGTGCCAGAAACGGCCGTTTCCCTCGTTAGCCCCGCTATTAATCGGCCCGAATTTGACCCATCTGCCCCACCGCTTGCCACTGCAATGGCCGAAGACCTTGGCGACGGTCGGCAAAAGGTGACATTTGAGCTGCCCGAAAACAGTCCAGCTGGATTGGTTTTGCCGCGGCTAACAGTAACTGACCAACGCGCCCAAACCCCATCGGGTGGCTCCCGTGGTTTGATTCATTTACGGCCGTTTCTCATCAACAACACAAGTCCAACCCCCGTCACCAAGCCCGATGTCCAGGTCAGCGAAATCAAGCTTATCGAGCCAGACCTCATGCAGGTCGGGTTAGCGTGGCAATTACCAGCCCCCATTACCCAAAACAACAACGTCTCCCTGCGGCTGACCGATGCCAACGGCAACTTTCTGCGCCTCATCGACCGCCAGCCAGGGTACGGTTATTTGCCCTCAAGCGGTTGGGAACCTAATCAAACGGTTCACGACTGGCACCTTGTCCCGCTTCCGCCTCTAGCCGAAAATCACGCCACGCCATACATCCTCGTTGCCCAGCTTTATGATGTGACCAATAGCGAACCGACTCTTTTCCGCCGTTTGGGTGAGATTACGCCATCAGAAAACAACCTCATTTTTGAACCAACGCAAGCACTCACTGAATTACCAGCAGGTTTGGAGGAAGCAACGGCCGTTTACGACAACAAAATCGCCCTGCGTGGCTACAGCCTGACCCAAACCGACGAACAGCTGCAGCTCACCCTGGCTTGGCAAGCCCTCACCGAAAGCCCAGTTGATTACATCCGCTTCGTTCATCTGCTTGACCCCCAAGGCCCACCCGAACCGCTGGTTCAAAGCGACAGCTTCCCCCAAAACAACACCTACCCCACCACCCAATGGCGCCCTGGTGATATTATCATCGAATCGATCACCCTTCCCATATCTAATCTGACGAATGATGATTACCAGCTGGCGGTTGGTTTTTATCATTTTGTGGACGGGGCAATTGTGGGTTTAACGGCCGTTGATGAAAACGGTGAGGGGTTGGAAAACGGCCGTTTTTTGTTTACACTAACCAATAAATAAACTCAGTCTTTCAACCAGCCACACCAGCCAAAATGAGAATTTCAGCTTTTTTACTGCCAACGTTGTTCCTGATTTCAGCTTTCCTTCTAATCGGTTGCTTCCCTCAAAATGAGACGATTGTTCAAATAACATCGCCTCCTAATTCCGCCACAGAAATCAGTTCACTTACACCTTTACCTACTCAAACAAAAGCTGTACCAACAGCAACCCCTGAACCATCACAAACGCCAACTCTCGTTCTCACAGAAATAAATGAACTTTCGCCAACAGCAACTGCCACACCAACTTTAACCTTCACACCTAAACTACCTACCAACACGCTAGAGCCAAATAGAACATCAACCCCCACTCCATTGACAACCGAACTGCTTCAATCGTATGATTTCCCCACCGTACAAAGCCCACATGCGACGCTAGTTTATGGAGAAAACCCGATCGGCCAGTTTGTTTCAACTAATGGCATCACCGTAACACGATTAAACCAAACAACCTTAGAGATTATTCGGCAAGACAAAATTTTTCTTTTCGACCTACAAAATTTCAACAACTATGGGCATTTTGAAACTTTCCCACTTGAGTTTGCATCTGTGTATTTTTCAATTTTTGATCTGGATGCCAATGGGGAATCGGAAATTATTCTCGAATTTATTTTTGTTGGCGCCTATGCCTCAGTCGTTTCCACGGTCATCTATTATGACCAATCACTAGAGTCCTATCGAAACTCTCAGCTCGCTTTTGATGTTTTGAATCCAATAGATATTGATGGGGATCAACTGTTCGAATTTTATCTTCGAGACACAAACTTCAACTTGGCTCTCGGCGGTGCACATGCAATCGCTAGCATCAGCCCTGTTCACATTTTGGCATTCCGAAATGATGACCTGCGCAACATTTCATCGGATTTCCCTGAAATCGTTGAAGCAGATTCCATTCAATGGTTTGATAAAAATTTAGTCGGGTCGTCTCATTGTGATATCTTTGCGTGGGGGGCTTACTTAGCTGACATGCATTTACTGAACCGCGGAGAAGAAGGGTGGTATTTTTATGAGGAGTCTTGTTCACTCCCAGCAGATCATCCTGAATACGAAAATATTCTAAGGCAAAAAAAATGGATTTTAAATGCATTAATGAAATTTGGATATCTTAAATGAGCATCGAAATCATTCAAGGTAACATCACTAAACTCAAAGTTGACGCCATCGTTAATGCGGCGAATCGGGCATTATCTGGCGGGGGAGGTGTGGATGGCGCAATCCACCTCGCTGCCGGGCCAAACCTACTCAAAGCAAGCCGGCAGCTTGGCATGGCTTAACACTTACCCAACGCCTGAAAAAATCATTTTTGTGTGTTTTGATTCCAAAACAGAGCGAGCTTATAGGCAGGTTTTAGATAAACGCCGGCTAAGTTGAATGGCTCTTCGTTTCGTGTGGATTAAACGGCCGTTTATCTCAGCCTACCTCTAACGACTTCAATTTACTTTATCAATTTTGTCTATAAAATTACTTCATGGTCATTAAATTAGAATCAACGCTTGTAGGTGTTGCTGGAGAGTACCTCGTCGCTGGGGAATTAACGCTACGTGGTTTTATCGCTTCGATTACATTACGAAATAGTCGTGGTGTTGATATCATTGTCACAAATGCCGAAGCAACAAAGTCTGTAAGTATCCAAGTCAAAACAAACAGTAACGGTCAAAAATTATGGATGGTCAATAAAAAAGCCGAATCCTATTTTTCCGACACTAATTTTTATATTTTTGTCACCCTTCAAAGCTTAAATGAGAGACCTGCTTATCATATTGTTCCTAGTCAGTTTGTGGCAACTCATGTTACTGAAAATCATGCCAAATGGTTGCTTGGCATAAAAAAAGATGGCTCTCCAAGAAAAGATACCTCCATGCGGAAATTTAGCGACGACAAAGGCAAATATTTAGAGGCGTGGCATTTGCTTAGATTATCGCACGCAGAATAAGTGGAAAACAAAAGTATCTTAAAATAAAACAGCTTTGTATGAGTTTTTGTTCTCCTGTGAGTAATTGTCATTTTGTGCTCAGGAATTCAAGATACTTTCTGAAAATTACCTAAGTTTACGATTTATTCCACTTATTATTTTTGAGTTAAATTTTGAAATTGGAGAAACAGCGTGGCAGTTACCCACCAAGACCTGATTGAGATAAATGAAGAGGGCACCTTCACACAATTAAAGCGGGTTCCTCT
>JBCCFD010000307.1:0-9785 GCA_039029915.1 Chloroflexota bacterium | reverse complement strand
CAGAGGCTGGTTTTATAGGCGACCCAATCAAAGCGGCAGATGTGCTCTTTGAGCACGGCTTTAAAGCGGTATCTGAAAACGGGGTGTTGGGTAACCCTGAGGGCGCCACGGCCGAAATTGGTGAAGCGTATCTGCAGGCGATTAGCGACTTCTTTGTGAATTACATTAAACAGAATTAGCAGTGTGGCAGCATCAACGCTGACCTGCTTGTTTCTCCAAGTAAAAACCTACTAGCAAAACCACGACGCCAAGGAGGGGGACAAAGGTTAAGGTTGATAGCGCATAGGGTAATGAGAAGCGATCGGCTAAATTGCCAACGACCCAAGCCCCCACGCTGGATGGCATCCAGGCCACACCCATCACCAAGGAAGAAGCTAAACCAATGGCACCTGGCCATGCCTCTTGAGCCATCACTAATGAAGCGGGCGTTGTGGCACCCACTGAGACCCCCACTAAAGCTAAGAAGATAAGCTGGGGAATGCCGCTAAATTCGATAAACCCCCAGAAAAAGAGGCTCAAAAGCACCATGCCACCGATGACCACGCGCTCCTGACCGATGCGGTCCGATAAGCGACCACCGATTAGGTTACCCACGCTGGTCATAATTAAAACGAGAGAGAAGGCGCTCCCAGCCACCGCCAGCGCCGTCCCCTGACTGGCGTAATATTCAGGCAAATAGGTGGTTAACGTGCCGGATGTATATGAACGCGTACCGACGAGAATCACGATCGGTAGCAGCGTTAAAATAGAGCCTGATTTAACAGCCGTTTTCTTTTTGTCCTCCTGAGGCGACGTTAACGGAATGCGACCGAGAGGCGACCACAGCAGAATGGCTAAAATAACGCCAATTGGAATGAGCACAACGGTCCCGCTTAGCCCCCAACCGCCTAAAACCAGACCAAATAAGAGCGGACAAAGGGCGGAGCCGGCGCTGCCACCCACTGAAAAATAGGAAACGGAGGTCCCTTTCATGCGGTTGCTGGCGAAGTTGGCCAGCGCGGCCCCGGCCGGATGGTAAGCGGCGGAAGCAAACTTGGCAAAGCCCACAATCACAATCAGCCAGCCATAGCTTGTCACAAAGCCAACAATCCCCATCCCCAATCCCATCCAGACGATGCTTAGCACCACCTGCTTTTTAGCGTTCCAGCGATCAACCAATAGCCCAAAGAAGGGCTGCGTAATGGTGCCGCACAGACCGCCAATCAGGGCGATGGTGCCAATTTGAGAGTAGGTAAAGCCCCGCTCGGCGATCAGGAGTGGATACACAATCGGGAGAATGTTGGCTAAAAATTCTAATGAGAAGTGGGTCCCCGCAACGGTTAAGGGAAGCCGCGGCAGGCGTTGAATGGCTGGATGGGTTCTTATCATTATGCGTTACCTCCGGTTGTCCTTAATGGGCCGGAACGGCCGTTAGTTTCCGCGCTCGGCCTCTAAAAATTAGCCAAAATGCCACGGCCCCAATTACCGTCATGCTGGCACCAAACAAAAACAGCTCTCGGTAGCCGTACCAAGCAATGAGGTAGCCGCCGATGAATGAAGAGACCGCAAACCCACCCCCAATTGCCATCTCGCCCGCGCCCGACATCAAGCTGCGCTGTTTGTCTGAGACCAACGACATCGTAAAGCCCACAAACGACAGATATCGCAGTGAGCCCATGCTGTTGATGCTGATTAGGGCCAGAGCGGCAATGGGCCAATATGGAATGAGCGCCATCGGCAAAATGAGCAGCACAATTAGCCCCAGCGAAATGTGGACGAGTTTGAAATTGTCGTAGCGAGTTATGAGCCACGGAATGATAAGCGACATCGGGACGCCGAGAAGACGACCTAAGCCGCTAATAAACCCGATCTGGCTGGTAGGCACGCTGAGCGCATCATCAAAATAGACGTTTGAAAACGTGTTGACGACGCCAACGCCTGCCGTTTGAAACATGCGAACAACCAAAATGACGGCCACCAATCCAACCAAATGGCGCCAGTTAACCGTGATGCCTGTGGCCGTCTCTTCAGCCTTTTCTTCATCGTTTGCTTCTGGTGTGAGTTGATTAGGAATAAGACGAATGGCCATCATTGCAGGCAGGATGAGCACGCTGGCTAGAAACATGGGCATTTGATACGGCCGTGCATCCGTCAGCGGCAAGTTGAGCAAATTGCCAAACAGCTGCGGCAATAATCCACCAAACCAGCTCCCTAAAAAGGCGGCCAGTGAAAAGACCGCCATTGTGATGGAGAGCGCCTTGTTGTGCCAGGCTGGTTTTGTAATGTCCATTGCGAACGGAATCTGATGAACGAAATAGGCAGAAAGCCCCACCATTGCCAAGATGCGTGACCCAATGAGTAGGGCGGCTTGCCCTTCAGTAATGTAATATGCCAATGGAATACCTAAAATTCCAATCAGTGACATAACTTGCCCAAATTGCATCATCTGGCGACTGGAAAATCGCTGCACGGCGCCAATGGGAAGGCTCACCAGGGCAAAAATAAATAGTCCTGCCGAGTTGATGGTGCCGATAAACTCAGTGCCGTACCCTAAACGAAGCAAGTAAAGATTGAGCAAGACGGCACTAATCCCTTCAACGGTTGCACCATATGCCAGCACATTAATGAGAAATAACCGCATATTTCGTGGGAGGCCGCTGAGTTCTGCACGGAGATTGTTCGTAAGCTTAAGCAGGGGTTTCATAAGAAATAACACCTTCTTTTTTGGGCTGAGGAATTAGATACATAACGATGAAAAAGATGACTAAAAACAGAACCCCCGTTAGGCTAAGTGCCGCTCGCAGACTGACCCAGTACGCAACGCCTGCCCCAAGCAATGGTGCCAACACTCGCCCACCTGAAACAAGGGCAGAATCAAAACCAAACACACTGCCCTCTTCGCCCGGCCTGGTATATTGAGCTAGTAAGGAGGTAACGGCTGTGATTAGCCCGCCTAACCCTGCGCCTGTGAGTAGTTGGAGTACGAGCAGTTGCCAAGCGGCTGTCACCAGCCCTTGGGGGAGATAAAAAATAGTCATCCAGAGGGAGCTGAGCAGCAGCACCCGACGGTGGCCGATTTTGTCACCAATTTTGCCCAGCCAAACGGCCGTTATTGTGCTGGCCGCACCGCTGGTGGCAATGACTAAGCCAGTATAAAAGTTGATGGGGGCGTTACCGGGCAGAAGCTGAATGATAAAAAGGGGCGCAATCGGTACAAGGATGGTGCGGCCAAGCGTCATGAGAAAGCGCACAAGATACGCCATCTTGACACCAGGTGCCGCCAAGATGTGCTTCCAATCTTCGAGAATAGAGGGTTTGTTGCCCGTATCGTCTGTCGTGGGTTCGAAGTTTTCTTCGACGCCAACGATGGTGAGAATGCCGCCGAGTACCAGCAAGACGGCCGTTAAAATAAACGTGGCCCGATACCCTGACGCATCGGCAATGAGACCACCAATAAGCGGGCCAAACGAGACACCGCCCCACAGTGCCACCTGATTTAAACCCAGCCCGTAGCCGAGCTTGTCGCGGGGTACGGTGGCGGCTATCAGGGCATTCGCGGCGGAAATGGTGCCGGTAACTAGCCCCTGCAGCGCCCGCACAAAGATTAGCATCTCCGCTGAGCTGACGTATCCCATCCAGAAAACGAGCACGGCACCGCCAAACATGGCCCGGACCATCATCAGTTTACGACCGTACCTGTCAGCCAGCGCTCCCCAAATGGGTGCCGCAATCATCATTGTGAACGCCTGCGACGAAAACACCAGCCCCGACAGGAACTCAATGCTTAAATCAAATCGAGACCCCAGCGAATCGACGTAGAGCGGTAAGAAGGGGAAGATGGAAGAAAACCCTACGACATTAATGAGCTGAGCCGCAAAAGTGATATATAAAACCTTCTCCCATTTTTCAAGGGAGCGCAAGCGTTTGATGAGTTTTGTGATAGGGGGCATGGTGATCGACCGTTTTAAGTGGAGAACAAAAAATATCTTGAAATAAATGACTCAAAATGAGCTTTTGTTCTCCTGAAAGTAATTTTCATTTGGCTACTTTTTATTCAAGTTATTTATTGAAAATTACTTTGTAAAAGGCGCTAATGTTCTGATCTCAAATTGACCTTGGAAGGACCAATTTTGAAAACCTCCAAATACATATTGGTGCGGGTGCGGGTGACTCCTTCAATGGGATAAATATATTCCGCCATAAATTCAGTCAGATGCTTCACATCACGGGCATTGACATCTACAAAAAGGTCATATTCACCGGTCATCATAGCGACGAAGCGCGCTTCCGGTAAATCAACGAGCTGCTCAGCCACCTCACGAATGCGGTTAGGTGGTTCAACAGCGATTTGGATGTTGGCGGGCAGGGTGTAGCCAACAGCCTGTGGGTTAACCCAGCCGATTATTTTTAGGAGCTGTTCTTCTTGAAGACGAGCTACACGGTTACGCACGGTGCCGTGCGACACCTGTAGTTTTTCGGCAATAACAGTAAAGGAAGCTCGTCCATCGTGCTGAAGTTCACGGAGAATGGCAATGTCAATATCATCAAGTTGCATCTGGGTAGTATATGAACGAACGGGTGATAGATCAAGAGTCGTTTTGCCGATTTCGTAGGAAATTGGCCTTGTTTTTTGAATATTTTAATTTTTTAGGGGGTTATTTTGTGAATTTGGTAATTTGGGGGAGTGGTTCAATTGGGAAATATTGTAACGGAGACTGAGCCTGTCGAAGTCGCAGTGGTGGAAACCGCTATGGCTTCGACAGGCCCCACGACAAGCTCGGGGCACGGTTTTTCAGTAAAAGGAAAAATAACCAAAAAAGGTTCGGTTATTCTCTAAATGGAACGCGGATGAGACGGATTACTCGGATAAAACAGATGAAAATCAGCGAAATCAACGAAATCAGCGTTCTATATTTGTGCACTTTTTCAAACACTGAAAAACCGTGAAGGTCGGGGGCACTCAGCCGCCGCTCTCACTGAAATGAAATACACTAGTTATTCAACTAAATACGAACCAGCTTCGAGTTTTGATAATATTCCTGTCGCAGCTGTTGAACCGACTCATTGGCCAAATACTCTTCCAAATTCATCTGCCGATCGATGATGCCGTTGGGCGTAATTTCCACAATGCGATTGGCGATGGTGTTGATGAACTGATAGTCGTGTGAGGCAAAAAGGACGACCCCAGGGAAGGTAATCAGGCCGTCGTTTAAGGCCGTAATGGCTTCCAAGTCGAGGTGGTTGGTTGGCTCGTCCATCACTAAAACATTGGCCCCGCTGAGCATCATCTTGGCAAGCAAGCAGCGCACCTTCTCACCCCCGGACAGCACGCGGGTTGACTTATAAACTTCATCCCCCGAAAAGAGCATTCGACCTAAATAACCACGGACAAAGGTTTCGCTACTGTCTTGAGCGGAATACGGCCGTAACCATTCCAAAATCGTTAAATCCGTATCAAAAAAGTCGTCATTCTCTTTGGGGAAGTAGGAGGAGGTGATGGTCGTGCCCCACTTGATTTCACCGCTGTCTGGGTCTTCTTCGCCGATGAGCATATTGAACAACACGGTTTTGACGAGATCGTTTGGCCCAATAAAGGCGATCTTATCCCCTTGCTGGACGCCCATGCGGAAAGATGTGAGCAGTTGACGGCCGTCTACCGTTTTGTCCACCCCCTCAACATCTAAAATGATTTTTCCAGTTGGCCGGTCCGGTCTGAAATCGACATACGGGAAGCGACGAGAAGAGATGGGGAGTTCATCAATGGATAGCTTTTCAATCAAATTTTTGCGGGCCGTGGCCTGCTTGGACTTTGACGCATTGGCGCTAAAACGGCGCACAAACTGCTCAAGTTCCTTGATGCGGTCTTGCCGTTTCTTGGCATCGCTGCGCATTTGCGTTTGGGCCAGTTGGCTGGCTTGGTACCAAAAATCATAGTTGCCCACAAACAGCTTGATCTTTTGAAAATCAAGGTCGGCAATGTGAGTACAAACGTTATTTAGGAAGTGACGATCATGCGATACAACAATAACGGTATTTTCAAAGTTAAACAGAAAATCTTCCAGCCAGCGAATGGAAGCCATGTCAAGTTGATTCGTTGGCTCATCAAGAAGGAGGATGTCAGGATTACCGAACAGAGCTTGGGCTAGTAGAACGCGCACCTTCATGCTCCCCTCGAGCTCGCTCATTTTGGTATAGTGCAAACTGTCATCAATCCCCAAGTTTTCCAGCAAAACGGCCGCTTCTGATTCTGACTCATAGCCCCCCAAATCTGCAAATTCCGCTTCTAAATTGGCCGCTTTTAACCCATCTTCTTCCGAAAAATCTGGCTTGGCGTAAAGGGCGTCCCGTTCGGTTTGCACGGCGTGGAGGCGCTCATGCCCCATGATGACCGTTTCAAGCACTTCGTACGCGTCAAAAGCAAACTGATCCTGCTTGAGCAGGGCGATGCGTTCCCCTTTCCCAATCGAGACGGAGCCGCTGTTGGCCTCAATTTCTCCAGCAATCACTTTAAGCAGCGTTGATTTGCCAGCTCCATTGGGGCCGATAAGCCCGTAGCAGTTGCCGGGTTGAAATTTGAGATTCACTTCCTTAAATAAAACACGTTCCCCGTAGGAAACGTTTAAATCGGTAATTGTTAACATATGACCTTCAAAAAAATAGACCTGTTGAGTTTGTTCCAAATTAGAAAAAATGATGGAATCACGGCAGGTCTGGTAAGTTACACGCTTAATTTGTGAGAAGTATATCAGTTTGTCAATTTTTCTGTAGGTCAGTTTTGAAAATGATCAGTATACTTTTGGTTTACGATGGTAACTTTGCAACCTTACAACCATACATTAAATAACCAATTCCCTCAGAGGTATCTATGAACACACACACCGAAACGGCCGTTATCGACACCCTCAGCAACCATCGAACGGTCCGATTTTTTAAAGATGAACCTGTATCAGACGAAGCCGTACGCACCATTTTGAACGCTGCTCGTCAATCCCCCACCAGCAGTAATCGCCAAACGTATTCCATCATGGTGGTGCGCAATCCCGAAACAAAGAAAAAGCTAGCCGTACTGGCTGGTAATCAAAAGCACGTGGAAACATGCCCCGTCTTTTTTGCCTTTTGTGCTGATTTATCACGCTTAGACGTGGCGTGCGAGATGCACGGAGAAAAGCATGTTAAAGGGCTGGAATCTACCATTGTCTCAACGGTGGATGCGGCGCTGGTGGGCATGAGTGTGAATACGGCCGTTGAATCTTTGGGTATGGGGGCCGTTATGATTGGGGCGATGCGAAATCATCCTAAACAGGTAGCTGAACTGCTGGGTTTCCCCAAAGGCGTCTACGTCGTTTACGGCATGTGCATTGGCTGGCCCGACTGGGACCGCGTGCCAACTGTCAAACCCCGCTTAGATGAAAGCGTCATTATTCACCATGAGCAGTACAACACCAGCTCACCCGTTCCCCAAATTGAAGCCTATAATCAAACGATGGCCGACTTTTACGGCAAAGCGCGCAATCTGCATGAGTCAGCTTGGAGCGGCCCCATCGCCAATCAGCTCAAAAGCCCGCGCCGCCTCAATTTGCGTCCCGAGCTGGAAGAGCTGGGCTTTGTGTTTGAATAAGCTAAGCGGTCAGATTGGATCAATTTAATCGTCGGTATCCTCGATAGGCTCAAAAATTGGTCCAATCTGCCTAAGAATCATTTCCAAAGTAATCCTTTTCGCCCCAAAATTTTGTAGATTCTGCCCATTCCCCAAATCTTAAACTCCCTATACAATCCCGCAAAGCAGAGAAGTACCGCATAAACAAGTCGTTCAACCGACGAGATTTGACGGATATGGCGTTGGCTAGGGCGACTTGAAGCTGTGACAAATCTACCCGTCAAAATTAGTGTGTCGCAGCTTTTGCCACAAAAATAGTAATAGCCTAGGCCTACAGCTTGTTGCTCATAGCCTAAAGCTATTCTGGAGGAAAATCATGACCGAACTTGAAAAAATCGCCGAACTGCGCCAAAAGATTGACGCTATTAATTTGGAGTTGTTGGAGTTGCTGAGCCAGCGGGCAGAGATTTCACATGAAATCGGCCGTATTCAATCCAGCATGGGCTCTCAAGTGTACGATCCCAAGCGGGAACTGGACATGCTGCACGTTATTTCTGATGCTAACAAAGGCCCCTTTGATGACGCAACGATTAAAGACATCTTCAAGCGCATTTTTCAAGCCAGCATGCAATCCGGTATTTCCAAAGAAAAGCCAAAATTTCTTTACAGTAAAGAAGGGCGCGAAGATACCGTTGTTATGGTGGGGGACGTGCCCGTTGGTGGTAAAAACTCACCTGTTTTAATTGCTGGCCCTTGCGCTATTGAATCTGAAGAACAAGTCTCTATGGTTGCAGCGCAGGCCGCGAGCCGTGGGGTGCGGCTGTTTAGAGGTGGGGCATTTAAACCGCGCACGAATCCATATAGCTTCCAAGGCGTTGGTCTTGAGGCGTTGAAGTGGGCTCGTGCAGCTTGTGACAAACACAACCTTTATTTTATAGCTGAGATTATGGACCCACGAGATATTGATATCTGTTTAGAGTATGTGGATGTCCTGCAAATTGGGGCCCGTAACAGTCAAAACTTCCCGCTGCTGAAAGAGGTCGGTAAATCAGATCGTCCGGTATTGCTCAAGCGGGGTTTATCAGGCACCATCGAAGAGTGGATTATGGGGGCTGAGTACGTGATGAGCGAAGGCAACCCCAACGTGATTCTATGTGAACGAGGTATCCGCACCTACGAAAAATACACGCGCAATACGCTTGATGTCAGTGCGGTCGCGCTGGCGAAATTAGAAACCCATCTTCCCGTGATTGTTGATGCAACGCATTCAGGCGGCCGCCGCGATTTGCTGGTGCCCTTAACCAAAGCCGGGCTGGCAGTAGGCGCCGACGGCATTATGGTGGAGGTGCATCCTCACCCGGCCGTGGCCCTGTCTGATCAAAAACAGCAGATGGACTTTGACCAGTTTGATGATTACCTCGAAAAAGTGGGCTACGACAAGAAGCTCAGTGCTGCTCGTCATGAGGTGTATGAGTTCTAGAAATCTGAGATTGGTTTGCTGCCAATGAGTTAAAGCTGGAAACGGAGGCTGAGCCTGTCGAAGTCGCAGTGGTGCCTACCCTGACTTCAACAGGCTTTTTATAAATTCACGAATTGAATAGTATAGCTAAGCGTAAAAACAGCTCAAATGCCAGCCAAATGGCAAACATTACGGCCGTATTCTTATCAAAGATAGTTTTAAACAGATAGGCTCTTTCAGGGTTTTTAGGATCATAATAAACTTTGACAGTTTTTCCTTTTGGGTAAAGGTTGTTCCAATATTCGGCATTTCGTTTTCCCCGCCCACTTCTATTCCAGCGTAGAAAGTGATCATCCACTTTAGAAATTGAATGTGCTAAATATTTTTTTTCATCAACAAAATATTGATACTCTAGCTGTTCACGATAGAGAAAATGCTTCCACCCTTTGTGATAATAATGAAACTTTTTTATTCCATCACTGACGACTATTCCTGCGGTTGTTTTAAACGAGCGTAATTGAAACCACCAAGCACCCATCTGAACGAATTTGTAAAGCGGATAAATTAGCAGGAGCCTGATAAAAAAACGAATGAAAAAAAATTCAAAGGCATCCATAAAAAATCAAGTGTATTGGTATGAAACCCACGCCTTATCCAACTGACCAGCCAATAAATCAGCTTCATTAATCGTCAGTAAAATGGTGGTGTAGGTAAATAGCTCTCGGATGGAGTCGTTAGGTTCGGCAATTT
>JBCCFD010000306.1:0-9796 GCA_039029915.1 Chloroflexota bacterium | reverse complement strand
GGACATTTAGGTGTTGCGCCTCCTTTTGTGCTGAACGGGCATTCAATGGGTGGGTATATTGCCTTTGAAATCGTTCGACGATACCCTGAGCTCGTTGGTGGATTAGTTTTGACTTCAACCCGTGCGGCAGCTGATTCATCAGATGGGAAAAACGGCCGTGATCAAGCAATCAAGTTGGTGCAAGAGAATGGGATTGAATCAGTCGTTGAATCGATGCTGCCCAAGCTTTTTGCTCAAGCTGGTTTTGACAGCGAATCTGATATCGTTGAATATACAAAAGAGGTGATGCTAGAGACCTCACCTGAAGGAATGGTTGGTGCTTTAGAAGCGATGCGAGATCGGCCAGACTCATTAGAATCCCTAGCCAAGATTGATATCCCTACATTGATTATTCACGGGTCTGAAGATCAAATCGTTCCAGTTTCTGAGGCCGAAGCGATGAATGATGCAATGCCAAATGCCCGACTTTACGTTATCCCAGATGCTGGGCATATGCCACATTTAGAACAACCGGATACTTATAACGATGTTTTAATTGATTTTCTTGAGGAAGTGGATGAAATATTGACCAAAATAGAATAGCCTGATTGAGGCTTGCAATCAAAGCAACATTCGCTATAATTTGTCGGATTTTTCCTTAAAAACTTTTAGTAATTTTATCAAACACACACTTGGACTGTTTTAGGTGTGCTTGCGTTAGAAAGTGAACACCTCGCTTTCAGGAAGGCCATGCAAGTTCTAATCAGGGTGAAGAGTGTGGACGTATTCAACAAACAAGGAGTAAACCTCAATGGCCATCGTATCAATGAAAGCCCTACTGGAAACGGGTGTTCATTTTGGACACCGCACGCGTCGTTGGAATCCGAAGATGAAACCATACATCTTTACGGAACGTAACGGCATCCACATCCTCGACCTTCAACAAACTATTGTCATGATTGAAGATGCATATAACATGATTCGTGATTCTGTTGCGGATGGTGGAGAAGTTTTATTTGTTGGCACCAAACGCCAAGCCCAAGACACGATTGCAACAGAAGCCGCTCGTGCCAGCCAACCGTTTGTGAGTGAACGTTGGTTAGGTGGGACCTTAACCAACTGGCAAACGATTAGCCAGCGTATTGAGTACCTCAAGAAGTTAGAGTCTCGTCAAGAATCTGGTGAGTTTGACTTATTGAAAAAACGAGAAAGATTGCGGGTTGAGCGCGAAATTAATAAATTGAACCTCCGGTTAGGAGGGATTCGCAACATGAAAGGATTGCCTAGTCTTCTCTTCATTATTGACGTTAATCATGAAGATACTGCGATTAAGGAAGCCAATATTTTAGGGATTCCGATCATTGCTTTGGTCGACACAAACTGCAATCCTGATCCAATTGACCATATTATCCCCTCAAATGACGACGCGATTCGCGCCATAAAATTGATTTGCGGCAAAATGGCTGATGCTGCCTTAGAAGGCAAGGCCATGCGCAAAGGCGAAGATAGCGAAGGGGCTGTTGAAGCAGCACGAGATGATTTTGACGGGATGGACAATGTTGAGGATGAGCAACTCCTCGGGGCCTCAACGCTAGCAAAACTACGAGAACAAGAAGACGCTGAAGAAGCAGCGGCAGAAGAAGCCGTTGAAGAGTCAGCTGTCGAAGCCGCTTCTTCAGAAGAAGAATAACCTTCTTTGCGAAGAGATTTATTATTTAGGAGATTGATTCAAAATGAGTATTACTGCTCAAATGGTAAAAGAACTGCGCCAGGCTACAGGTGCAGGTGTTTTAGATGCAAAGAAAGCTTTAGAAGCCACTGATGGGGATTTCGATAAAGCTGTTGATCTTTTGCGTGAAAAGGGTGCTGCTCGAGCTGCAAAACGGGCTGGGCGCGATGCGACTGAAGGCATCATTGAAATGTACGCTCATCCCGGCAATCGGGTAGGTGTTATTTTAGAATTAAACTGCGAAACGGACTTTGTCGCTAGAAATGAACAGTTTAAAACTTTGGCTCACGACTTGGCCCTTCATATTGCAGCTATGAGCCCTCGTTATCTTTCGTCGGAAGAAGTCCCTCAAGATGAGGTAGAACGCGAAGTTGAAGTTTTGAAATCACAGGCTTTAGCTGAAGGGAAGCCTGAAAATATCGTTGAAAAAATTGTTCAAGGGCGCATTAGCAAATTTTATGAAGAAATTTGTTTACTTGAACAAGGCTTTGTTAAAGACGACAAAGTCAAAATCAAGGATATGATTACCAATGCTATCAGCACAATTGGTGAAAATATCAAAATTCGCCGCTTCAATCGATACGAATTAGGTGAGTCTCTCTAGTAGAGTTGAATCAAATTTAAGGAAGGCGTTCAAACGAACGCCTTCTTTTTATATTCCCCCTCAGTATTGTAAAAAGGTTTGTGTTCTCAATAAACCGTAATAGGAGTAATTTAGAATGGCAAGTTCGAACTATAAACGTGTCTTACTCAAGATGGGTGGTGAAGCTTTAGCAGGACCAAATGGGTTTGGCATTGATCCTTTAAGGGCGGCTGAGGTTGCTCAGATTGTAAAGGATGTCTATGATTTGGGCATTCAAGTAGCGCTTGTTATTGGTGGTGGAAATTTGTGGCGCGGGGCAGCAGGTATTGGCCTAGGTATGGAACGGGCCACGGCTGATCATATGGGAATGATTGCCACAGTTATGAATGCTCTCGCCCTGCAAGATGCTTTAGAACGGGCTGGGATTGCTACTCGTGTACAAACAGCAATTGAAATGCGCTCGATCGCAGAACCTTATATTCGCCTTCGCGCGATTCGCCATTTGGAAAAAGGTCGGGTTGTTATTTTTGGGGGTGGTACGGGAAATCCTTACTTTACCACGGATTCAGCGGGTGCCTTGCGCGCTATGGAAATTGGGGCTGATGTTTTAGTTAAAGCAACTAAAGTAGATGCAATTTATGATAAAGACCCAATCGAAAACCCAGATGCGAAAAGATATGATAGAATTTCTTACATTGAATTTTTAAACTCCAGATTGCGGGTTATGGACAGTACGGCCGTTTCGCTCTGTATGGATAATGATTTGCCTATCGTTGTATTAAATTTTTGGCAGGAGAATAGCGTTAAGAAATTGATGCTTGGTGAATCAATTGGAACAACCATCTGCAATCCTGAAGAGTCGTTGAGTGATTGACAAAGAAGGGAGGATACTCAAATGGTTAATGAGTTTTTAGAAGACGCCGAATCACGTATGAAAGGGGCTATTACTTCCTTAAACGATGATTTGAACGGTTTTAGGACCGGTCGTGCCTCACCAGCGCTTGTGGAAAAATTACCTGTTGAAATGTATGGGTCCGAAATGCCCCTCTATCAAATGGCATCAATCTCAGTGCCTGAAGCAAGCCAGATTGCTATCAAGCCTTATGATGCCAACGCCATTCCCGCCATTGAACGTGCCCTTATGAAATCTGATATTGGCATCATGCCGAATAATGACGGGAAGTTGATTCGGCTCAATATTCCTCGTTTGACTGAGGAACGACGGCGCGATTTAACAAAACTTGTTGGTAAACGGATTGAAGAGGGGAAAGTTGCCGTTCGCAATGTGCGTCGTGATGTTTTGAATGATTTGCGTGACCTTCAAAAAGAGTCTGAGATTACCGAAGATGATTTGAAAAAAGGTCAAGATGATTTGCAAGGGTTAACTGATAAATTTGTAAAACAGATTGACGACATTGGTAAAGATAAGAACGCTGAGATCATGGAAGTGTAGTGAGCATCCATTGTGATGTTCTCCCAGTGACCGAGGCTTTCCAAGAGGTGATGGTTCTTCAAACGGTCACTTAGCGAGTAGAGAATGGCAAGGCAAAATAAACCCTTAGATGTTTCAGATTATCATGTACCCAAGCATGTTGCCATCATCATGGATGGAAACGGCCGTTGGGCTAAAAAACGTGGTTTACCTCGCCAAGCCGGTCACCGAGCCGGTGCCGAAAATTTGCGCCGCATCATTAATGCCAGCGTTGAATTTGGTATTGAAATATTAACCATTTATGCCTTCTCGACAGAGAATTGGGGAAGACCTGAAACTGAAGTTCGGGCATTGATGAAGATATTTGCCCGCGTGCTAGATCAAGAAATTCATAATCTTCATGCCCAAGGTGTTTGTATTCATCATCTTGGTGATCTGTCAGCCATTAATCCTACGCTCCAAGAAAAAGTGCGTCGCGCGTTAGAGTTAACCAAAGATAATAAGACGCTCATATTAAATGTGGCGTTTAACTACGGAGGGCGAGCAGAAATATTGCATGCAGTTCAGCAAATGCTTGCTGATGAAATTGAACCTCAGGCGCTATCAGAAGAACTTTTTAGTTCCTACCTGTTTACAAAAGGGCTGCCCGATCCTGATCTAGTAATCCGCACCAGCGGTGAGCTACGCATCAGTAACTTTTTGATTTGGCAAGCCGCCTATTCAGAATATTATCCTACACCCGCCTATTGGCCCGATTTTGGACGCGAAGAGCTGTATAAAGCCATTGTTGCTTTTAACCAGCGAGAACGTCGCTTCGGTCTCGTTGTTGAGTAACTGGAATGGTCTTTCGTGCGGTTGGTTGTGTTTACGTTTTTCAAACTTGGGATTTTAAAACATGGAAGAATAGCTTTTGAAAAAGCTGTCGATAAACCTGTTCCCTTCATCAAGAGAGTGAGCAGACATTGCCAGACGATAACTCAAGCGAAATCCTTCCTCGATTCTAGCTGTTTATGTTTTTAAAAAGGGCCATCGTTACTTTAACAATTGGACCTCTTCTACTCTATTTGGTCACTGTTGGTGGATGGTTTTACTTTGTGCCGTTCCTCATTGTTTTATCAGTGGCTGTTTATGAATACACCCAGATTTTAGGAGAAATGGGCTGGCGAGTGCCGTTTTTCCTTCTTTTACCCCTGTTAATTGTCCAATGGTTTAATGCTCAATTTTCATTTGTTGAATCAGATGGATTGATTTGGGCCGCTTCGTTTTTAATTATCATGATTTATGGTCTGTGGCTTTACGAAGCAGAGCGTCATGAGCAAACGCTAATGAGCTGGTTCTCTTTGATTGTGGGGGTAATTGTGCTTGGGTGGCTAGGCAGTCATTTCTTTTGGATCCGACGGTTAGAGGAAATGGCTTGGCAGTGGACGATGCTGACTTTCCTAGCCACGATGTTTGCAGATATTGGCGCTTATTTGGTTGGTCGCTTTTTAGCAGGCCGATTTATTTTTGGTAAGCATCAATTGACGCCATATCTAAGCCCTAATAAAACGGTTGAGGGATTTGCGGGTGGTTTGTTGTTCGCAACGGCCGTTGCTGTTTTGATAGCGCCTATACTTGGTATTCCAGTTTTTTACGGCGTCTTGCTTGGTATTCTCGTCTCAATTGTGGGGCCAATGGGAGACCTCAGCATCTCATTATTAAAGCGAGAAGCTGGCGTCAAAGATTCTGGCATTCTCTTTCCTGGCCACGGTGGGGCATTAGACAGAATAGATTCTTTAATTTGGTCAACAACCGTTGGTTATTACCTGGCTGTCTTACTCTTTTAAGTAAGTAAGTCACATTTAGCTTCTAGGAATTTTGAAATAAAGTAGTTTTAAAGACTGCATGAAATGAAACTTATAAAAATCATCTAATTTCCCTAACTTAGATTTTCAGAAGCACCGATTTATCCCACTGTCAAAATTAGCCGCTTTTGAATTGTCAAAATTAAATTGACTTTCTAAAAAACATGTACCACTATTTTCTGCGGAGTCATTTATGTCAAAGATTGTTACGATTGAAAGATTTATTTTTGAACATCAGCCCGATTATGCACGGGGTGAATTTACAAATCTTCTTTATGATATTGCGCTCTCAGCCAAGATAATTGCTCAAAAAACAAACCGCGCCGGTTTAACAGATATTTTAGGGCAGGCTGGCTCAACTAATATTCAAGGTGAAGACCAGCAAAAGCTTGACGTTTATGCGGATGATATTATTTTTCGGCTTAACGATCACACAGGCCGAATTTGCGTCATGGCATCTGAAGAGCGTGAAGAAATTATTAGTATCCCCGAACCGTATAAAAAAGGTTCCTACGTGCTTGTTTATGATCCTTTAGATGGTTCATCGAATATTGATGTCAATGTGAGTATAGGCACTGTTTTTGGTATTTACCGCTGCCGTGAATATGATAAACGAGGCAGAATTGAGGATGTGCTGCAACCGGCACGGCGATTAGTTGGAGCGGGCTATGTTCTTTACGGATCAAGTACGATGCTTGTCTATACAACTGGGCAAGGGGTGCATGGTTTTACTCTAAATCCAGATTTGGGTGAGTTTTTATTATCCCATGAAAACATGGTCTTACCCGATCCGCCAGCTTACTACAGCGTTAATCATGCCTACTATTCTCGATGGGAAAAATCGGTTCAGGCGTTCACCGATTGGCTGCAGGGAGCTGACTCACCGCAAATGTCTTCTCGCTACATTGGCTCACTCGTGGCAGACTTCCATCGAAATCTATTGAAAGGGGGTATCTTTTACTACCCTGGCGAGATCGAAAAGCCCGAGGGGAAGATTCGGTTGCTTTACGAGGCAGGTCCATTAGCGATGTTGATTGATCAAGCGGGTGGATATGCTTCTAATGGGTGTAAGCCAATATTAGATGTTGAAATTGATTCACTTCATCAAAGAACACCTTTTTATATTGGGAATCGATCCTTGGTTCATCGAGCAGAAATGTTTATCCAGCAGCTTGAAAAAAGTAGTACCTAATGGTCGCCAAATGAAAATTGACTGCACAAATCAGACATGCTATACTTTGGTCGACCACTAGCTGGCTCCAAATTTATTCCCATAGATTTGATAAATTAATATCCGAACAAATTACTCTAACCTTTGTTTCCTACCGTTTGGATAGCGAAAGAGCAACTCTATTTTAAATCAATAATTCATGGGGTTCCTGTAAAAACGAAAACTATTGAAAGATCGCGAGTGTTTTTGCATAAAGACATCATTACGCACAAATCCCAATAAGATAAACAACAAAAGAGTGTAACGATACGTTATACAGCCGTGTATGAAAAACACGTGGAGATATATATATGGACATTGGCGAATTAGAAACAATGAAGCTGGGCGAACTAAGAGACCTCGCCAAAGAAAAATCTGTGCCCGGCGTCAGCACAATGAAAAAACAAAAACTCGTCATGGAAATTATGAAGAAAAATGCTGAGCAAGACGGCAATGATTTCCGGGGTGGCGTTTTAGAAATCGTAGAAGATGACAAGCAAGCAATGGGTTTTTTGCGCACAACGAAAGATTTTCTGTCTGGCCCAAACGATATTTATGTCTCAAGTTCTCAAATTCGGCGCTTAGGCTTAAGAACGGGTGACTTGGTGATGGGGCAGGTTCGAGCACCAAAAGACAATGAGAAATATTTTAGCCTATTGCGCGTAGAAGCGGTTAACGGCCGTTCACCAGATAAAGCGAAAAAACGCGCCTTTTATGAATCATTAACCCCGATTTTCCCCGACGAAAAATACAAACTAGAAACAAGACCAAATATTTTATCAACCCGCATGTTAGACCTTGTCGCTCCCATAGGTCGCGGTCAGCGTGGTTTGATTGTTTCCCCGCCAAAAGCGGGTAAAACAACCGTTTTGAAAGATATTGCTAACGGGATTTCTGAAAATTATCCCGAAATCCATCTGATGGTTGTGCTCATTGGTGAGCGACCTGAAGAAGTGACCGATATGGATCGCTCAATTGACGGGGAGGTTGTTAGCTCAACTTTTGATGAACCCGTTCGTCAGCACTGTAAAGTGGCTGAAATGGCCCTTAATCGCGCCAAGCGTTTAGTTGAAGGCGGCCAAGATGTCGTTATTCTGCTGGACTCAATCACTCGTCTGGCTCGTGCTTATAACTTGACTGTGTCTCCTAGTGGACGAACCTTATCAGGTGGTTTGGATCCGACAGCCCTTTATCCACCAAAACGATTCTTTGGGACAGCCCGTAACCTTGAATTTGGGGGTAGCTTGACCATTATTGCCACCTGTTTGGTTGATACCGGCAGCCGTATGGATGATGTAATTTACGAAGAGTTCAAAGGAACAGGTAATATGGAATTGATGCTCAGCCGTCGTTTGCAAGAGCGTCGTATTTTCCCAGCCTACGACATTGAACGCTCTAGTACACGTCGTGAGGATCTGCTGCTGTCAGGTGATGAATTATCTCGTGTTTATATTATGCGTCGTATGTTGGGTCATTTGATGGATACGCCTGGATATGATATCAGCAGCGCAACAGATGCAGTACTTAAAAGAATGCGTGGAACCGATACTAATTATGAGTTCCTTGAGACGCTAACCAAGGATATGTAAGTAATATCCAACTTGGTTTAATAGTTTTTTAGAAAAGGGCTACGTTTTAGTAGCCCTTTTTGGTTGTTTATGGGGCATGTGATAGCATGTTCTGGTTATGGTTGATCAACAAGGATTTGGATTCCGCTCAGTATTGTTTTGGGTCTTGGGTGTTGTGGCCTTGGGCGCGTTTGTTTGGCAGGTTTTATCCGCACCTGAAAACGCAGTTTCCGAGTTCCTAGCTGAAACGGCCGTCTTTACACAAACCGCCGACGAAGCTGAAACGGCCGTTCCTAATCCTGAAGCTACTGATAATTCCACTGAGCAATCCGTTACCCTCTTCAACAACCTGCCCACCATCAACGAAGATAGCCTCGCCTTAAACCCAAATCCGCGAACCTATCAAGCCAAATCACCAAATCATAACTTTGTCACCCATACCGTTGCGCGCGGTGAAACCCCCAACGTCATCGCAGATCAGTATGAAATCTCATCAGAGACACTATTGGGTGGAAACCCCTGGTTGAACCAAGAATCGAATGCGCTCCAATCAGGCGCAGAGCTTGTTATCTTGCCAGTTGATGGGGTGCTTCACGAAGTTCAGCCTGGGGAAACATTAGCTTCCATTGCGGAAATATACAGCGTTACTATTGAAGAAATAGCAGCTTACGAATCAAACAATTTAGAAGCTCCATTTTATCGGCTTGTGCCTGAAACGGAGATATTAATTCCAGGAGCGACCGTTGGGCAATTTTATTGGACAGCGCCCAAGTCAGTTGGGGGCAGTGGCAACCAGCAGTGGCAGATTGTTGGAACCGGATTCTTTTCTTGGCCTATCAACAGCCGCTGCATGACTCAATTTTATTGGTACGGACATCCCGGCATTGACGTGGGCTTACCAGAAGGATCCAGCGTTGTAGCGGCTGACCATGGGACCGTTACCTACGCCAGCTGGGCGTCTGGCTCATACTATGATTATGGAAATTTGATTGTGCTGAATCATGGGAATGGATTTGAGACCTTATATGCTCATTTAAGCAGTATCAACGTCTTTCCCGGGCAAATTGTGCGTCAGGGTGATTTCATTGGTCTGACGGGAAATACAGGCCGTTCCAGTGGCCCTCATTTGCATTTTGAAATTCGTCTTAACGATTTTCGGGATGATCCCCTCTTTTATTTGGGTGGGGCAGTTCAAAGCTGCTAGCAATTCCAGCACCACATTTTTATGAATTTACGTCAGCAGATTGAAAACAATCAAAAGGTGTTGCTGTTTGCCATTATTGGCTTGCTGCTGTTGTTTGGTCTTTGGGGACAACGGCCGTTTACCGCAAATGGCAGTACAGTTGAGTCAGTCAACCAAGATGAACCATCGGTGAACAATCAAAATGCGAACGAGCCGACAGCACAAGAAAACCAAATCCTAGAAGATATTCCTGTTTTAAATGATACTG
>JBCCFD010000305.1:0-9843 GCA_039029915.1 Chloroflexota bacterium | reverse complement strand
GGCGCCAGATGCTTGGCCCCAACGGCCGTTACTGCCCCTGTCCGCATATCAGTAATCTCACTGGCATCAATCATGGCAATGGGAGCACCCGTTTTCGCATTCATCAGGTTCAGCATTGCCAACTCTGAGGGCAACCCCTTCTTATAATTATCTACGTAGTCGCCCACAATTTTGACCCCGGCAATGCCACCGTCTTCACCTAATGATGAAATATAACCGCGCAGCACGTTAAAATGGCCGCGAAACTTTGGGTTCGGAATGAGATGAGCGCGTGGTTCAATAACGGTTTCGCCATTTCCCTGCGCCACGAGGCTAGCTTCAATGGCTGTTAATATTTCATCTGGCGTCAAGTGCAGCTGTTCTATTTCTGGGCCGCCCAAATAGGTGATATTGATGGGATTCATGTTGGCATTCCTTTTTGTGGTTATTGATAACCATCTGCGAAGATATCAATCATCAATTTTGGATCGCCAAGTGGGTAAAGGATAGGACAGGTTGCCCCATTGTCTACATACTCACGAACTTTCGCTTTTACCTCTTCGGGTGACCCAGAGGCGGTACACATTTGCACCACATCATCAGGCACGAGGTGCATGGCGGCTTCAATCTGTTCATCAGTTGCAGGCCAAGTCAATACCTGATGAATTTCATCTAAAAGCTCTTGGCTTACGCCGCTGGCCTTCATCAAATGGGGCTGTTGACCCAGATATTGGGTCATCATCTTGCGTGCACCATCAAGCGCTTTTTTGCGATCGGTGTCAACTGAGCAAATCATCAGCTGCGGCCGATCCACGTCATCGATGGACTTTCCAGCTTTCTTAGCCCCTTTTTCTAAGGCGTCCATGGCGCGGAGGTTATAGGATGGGTGAACGAGGTAATTGAGACAAACACCGTCGGCAATTTCACCCGTTAGCTCCATCATCTTCATCCCCGTCGCTCCAATGTAGATGGGTACGTTGCGGGGACCTTTACGGCCGTGTACCACATCGAGCTGAATATCCTCGACCTGATGAAACTCTCCCTGAAACGTCACGTTCTCACCCGCCAACAGCCGACGCAACACCTCGACCGTCTCACGCATCGCCTTGAGCGGTTTTTTACGATTGATGCCAACCTTGCTAGCCAAGGGATCCCACCATGCGCCAATGCCGCAAATAATCCGATCCTCTGCTAAATCATCAAGGGTTAAAAATGTGGCCGCCATGAGGCCAATGTTGCGCGTCCAGTTGTTTGTAACGCCGCTAGCCACTTTGAGCTTGGTGGTATGGGCCGCAAAAGCTGCCATTGGCACGATACAATCACGCACCAAGCGGCTTTCTGCTTGCCAAACGGCTTCAAATCCCTTCTCTTCGGCATACTTTGCTAATTCAATCCCCTCTTGGAGCGAGTGGGCATCTTGTAAATATAAAGCGACTCTATCTTTTGACATGTAAACTCCTTATGTAAATCACAGAAAGTTTAAAAATTAAATCAGCCCCAATGGCTGTGATTTACTCGGTGATTGACAGGATTTGCAAGGCATCTTTTTTAGAATACTTTCTGTCAATCACATAAAAGGCAGAAGGATGAAGACAAAGGGATGAAAAACCTAGCTCTAGCTCTATCCTCAAGCTTTCTCTTCGTCCTTCCTGTTTCAGCCTTCATCCTTTCTGATCAATCCGTGTCTAGGTATCCGCATGGGCAGTTCATAGCGGCGAACGCCGTCGAATTGGTAGAGGGCATTGGCCACCGCGCCTGCCGTAGGCACAAGACCAATTTCACCAACCCCCTTTGCGCCATAAGGCCCGTAAGGATCAGCCACTTCAACCCCAATAATTTCCATTTCAGGCATCTCCTTAGCGCGCAAAATTCCCACATTACGCAGACGGGTGCTTTTCAAACGGCCGTTTTCCATCTGTAAATCTTCGCTAATCGCATACCCCAGCCCCATGTGAATCGATCCTTCCAGCTGACCCTCAAAGAGCGTTGGGTTAAAGATTCGGCCAGCATCATGGGCCGCCACAATCTTTTTGACAAACCCTTTTTCCTCATCAAGAATAACCAACTGGGTTGCATAGCTGTAGGAGTAGTGCGTGTAAACCTTCTCCACCATTGCGCCTGGCTTCGTCGTCCAGTCCACCACGAATTTGCCTTCATATTGATTGCCAACCAGATCAGCAAGCTCATTGGTCTCTAAATCTCTAACAAACTGGGCGCAGGCATCGATTAGGGCATTTCCCACCAGTGATGTAGCTCGGGAAGCGGTTGTCATACCTGCTTCTTGTTCTGCCTTAGTGTCTATGCGAATTTCAAGCAGGTCAGGAGACAGCCCTGTTTCGTTGCAAACGACCTGTAGGGCAATGGTGTTGACTCCTTGGCCCATTTCCGTCCAGCCGTGGTCAATAACCACCTTATTCGGCTCAACAACCGTAATCAATGCCGAAGATGAATCTGGCATGCCGTTGCCAATCCCCGTGTTTTTAATGCCGCAGGCAATACCAGCGTAAGAAGCATTTTGGAATTCATCTTTGACGGCTAACAGCGTCGCCTTCGCGCCAGCCCCAGATTCAATAATTTGTCCGGTAGCGGTCATGTCACCATCATCAAGCGCGTTGTCATAGCGAAACTGCCAGCGATCAAAGCCGCCCTTTTCACACAGTTCATCAATGAGGCTTTCGAGACCGAAGGCGGATTGGTTGACGCCAAAGCCGCGCATTGCGCCACACGGCAGATTGTTGGTATAAACGGCCGTACTGACCACATCCGTCACTGGGAAATTATAGGCTCCTGTCGCATGCCCAGCCGACCGCTCCAGCACCTTCATGCCTACTGAAGCATAGGCACCTGTATCACCAACAAACTCTACCTCACAAAATGTTAGGTTCCCGTTGGCATCACATCCAATGGTGTAGTCCATCCAGATGGGATGGCGCTTTGGATGGAAAGAAATCGACTCATCGCGGGTCAGCCGCACTTTAACGGGCATTTTCATCAGATGCGCGGCCAGCGTAGCATGCCCCTGTACGCTTAAATCCTCTTTCCCGCCAAAGCCGCCCCCGTTTGGCACCATAATCACCCGAATTTTATCAATCGGCATATCGAGCAGTTTGGCAATCTGCAGCCGATCTTCGTAAATGCCCTGTCCTTGAGACAGCACTTCAATCCCATCACCCACAGGATAAGCGATGGCACATTCAGGCTCCATGAAGCCATGTTCAATGCGCTGCGTTTGAAACACACCCTGGGCCATAAAGGCAGAATTAGCCTTAGCTTCCTCAATATCTCCACGGCTTGTTACTGTGCTTGACAAGACGTTGCTCAAATTGGGATGCACCTGGGGACTACTCTCTTTCTTAGCCTCGTGCATATCGGTAACAGGCTCAAGCGGTTCGTATTCAACCACAATTTTTTCTACAGCCTGTCTCGCAATTCTGTCGTTCTCAGCCACAACTAGCGCCAGCACGTCCCCTACATAGCGGGTTGTTTCACCTTCGGCAATCATTTGGGGCCAATCTTGCTTGATCAACCCAATGAACCGATCACCGGGAAAATCAACGGCCGTAAACACGCGCAGGACGTCCTCTTGGGCTGCCGCAATGCTCGTATCAATTTTCAAAACCTTCGCTCGGGGATGATCACTGAACTTAAGCGCCCCAACTTTCATGCCTTCAATACGAATATCATCGGTGTATTGATGCTGCCCCAACACGAGCTTGCCCGCTTCATATTTAGGCTGGCGTTCGCCAATACGGCCGTTGCACTTTGGCAACTCAACCTCTTCTTCATTTCGAATGGCATCCGCCGCCATCTGCACCGAATCAACAATCTTTTTATAGCCGGTACAGCGACACAGGTTTGGCTGGAGCGCTTTTTCAATATCAGCTCGACTAGGCTCATTATTTTTGTTGATGAGCGCATTTGACTGCATGACAATGCCCGGTATGCAAAAGCCACACTGCACTCCACCGCAGGCCACAAACGAGTTGGCAAACACCTTTTGTCGATATTCGCCTAACCCCTCGGTCGTCACGACTTCAGCGCCGCTTAATTTATTCATCCTGGTGATACAAGACATCACGGCTCGTCCGTCTACCTCAATGACACAACAGCCACAAGCCGCCTGAGGTGCACAGCCGTTTTTAGGCGAAATGATGCCCTGTTCTTCTCGAAGATAGGTCATCAAGTCCAGATTAGGCTCACCGTCATATTCAATTTCAATTCCATTGAGCAGAAATTTCAATGCTGTCCTCCGAATATTTGGGTATTAGATTATTTGCAGGATAGGTTATCCTGTAATTGGTTAATAGTTATTTAAGGTTATTCACTTATTGGTAAAAGGTTATTGGTGAATTGAGTTCGCAATAACCATTAACCAATTACAAATATCTTTATAACGAGAATCTAATACAAAAATTCCCCTAGGACAGCTAGCAGATGAGGAAGCATGGGGAGATCCGCTTCGCACTCGCCAGGTCGCTAGCCTTGAAAAGCCCAAAAATTTCTGGCGTGACTATAAATCAAAAGGTAATAACAGGATTCTTATTTAGGATTCTGTTATATCAAATTCTAGGTTAGCCACCGTGTATTCTACAAATAAATACCCCCCAATGATTAGGACAATCAAAACGCCAATTAACCCTATCATTTGAAACGCTAAGGCCGCAGCAAATGCGCCAACACCACCGCCTACCGCTCCAATTTTTACTATCATTTTGTTATTGGGTGTTAAAGTTATATGACACTTACTACACTCAACTTTTGAAAATCGATTTAACGTTAACGCTTTTACTTTCGGAACCTTTGTTTGACAATTCGGACAATCAAACATATTGCGCCCTGATACTGGTTACCAATATCAATTTACTAACTTAATCCAACTCTTTGATTAAACTCATCAATCAATTCATCAATCTCGGCCGCTTTTTCAGGAATAGAGGTCCAGTAGCTGTCGTCATACCACTGCGCCTGAATTTCGTCGTAAGTTTTGCCTTGTTGCTCAACCCACGTGTAATATTTGAGATTGTGGATACGTTTACGGCCGTAATAGGTCAACTCTTCCATATTATCAATCCCTTGACCTAACAGATAGCGATGATAAGCAGCAATCGCATCGTGCTCACTGAATTCCCCTTCTGCCTTTTCAAGCTCAACCAAACGGCTTTTATAAAGATCCATTGAGTCAGTCGCAATCGTTAGAACAACATCATTCTCACCCAGTTCATAATACTTGGCAAACTTAACCGCCGACAGCATATTCGCCACGCCCGAGATTCCAAGCAAATCCAATTGAGAGACCGTTGCTTCAGAAACACCCTGCTTAGCAAGATAGTCTCGTCCTGCTTTTTCATTAAACAGACGAATCAGCGCTACTGTAGCATTATCATCAATCCCCATCACCATATCGGTATTTTTCACATTGTGCACCCAGGGAATATGCTTGTCGCCAATTCCCTCAATGCGATGATCCCCAAATCCATTATTGAGTAATGTAGGACATTGAAGCGCTTCGCTGGCCGCAATTTTGCTGTGCGGAAACAGCTTCTTCATGTAATCACCGGCAGCGATCGTACCAGCCGAGCCAGTCGTTAATGTCACGCCACGATACGTGTCGTGCGGCCCCATGACCGTCTCCAAGACTTCGGCCATCGCGTGACCCGTCACTTCATGGTGCCACAAATAGTTGCCGAGTTCATCGAATTGATTAAAGATGATCAAATCTTGACCAGAGTTACGCAGTTCCCAGCATTTATCAAAAATTTCTTTGACGTTACTTTCAGAACCGGGGGTTTTTATTGTTTCACCAGCCACTTGAGCCAGCCACTCAAACCGCTCTTGGCTCATTCCTTCAGGCAAGATGGCGATCGATTCGCAGGCCAAAAGATTGCTGTCGTAGGCTCCACCGCGGCAGTAGTTGCCCGTAGACGGCCAAACCGCTTTTTGGCGCGTTGGGTCAAACTGACCTGTTACCAGTCGGGGTGCCAGACAGCCATAAGCCGCGCCGACTTTGTGCGCCCCTGTTGGGAACCATTTCCCGAGCAGCACCACAATTTTAGCCGCGACGCCAGTTAATGCCGCGGGCAATTCTAGATAATTGACATCATCATAGCCACCACCGTACGGGGTTGGCTCATTGTGCCAGTTGATGCGAAATAAGTTTGTGGGATTCAAATCCCATAGGCCTACCTTAGTCAACTCATTCTTAATGCCATCCGAAATTTGGTGGGGGTCTCGCATTTGGGAAAATGTGGGAATAATAATGTTACGCTCTCGAGCGCGCTGGATTGTTCTCTCCAGAGCGGCTTCATCACGTGTTTTTAAATCGATCATAAAATATCCAATTGTGTTGATTGGGGATCGGAGAGCAGGAATCAGAATTTCCTTACTCCTAATAGTTACTATTCCCTTTCCACTATCCACCAACCACTTTTCTTACCTCTTCTAACTTTGGCTGAATGAGAAACGGCCGTATATCTACCGATTCTACACCCTTCATCGCCGCCTGTATATCCTTCAATCCATTGCCAGTGTTAACGACAACAACGGTATCATCAGCACCGATCATCTTCATTTCAACCGCTTTGAGCAAGCCAGCGTAAGCCGCTGCGCCAGCCGGTTCAGCAAATACACCACACCCTTGAGCAAGCCGAGGTATGGCGTTTAATATTTCGTCATCCGTGACCGTGATATAAGCACCGTCTGTATTGTTAACAGCGGCTAACGCCTTTAGGCGATCTCGCGGCAAGCCAGCACTAATACTGTCAGCAACCGTATTGGCCGATATAGGTGCTTTGTATAAAACATCCTCACCGTTTGACCAAGCCTCAGCTAAGAAATTACTACCATCCGCTTGAACACCAACGAGCTTAGGTATTTGGTCAATCCAACCCAAGGCTAACAGATCCTTAAATCCTTTGTGAACGCCCCCAATAATGCACCCATCACCAACGCTGACAAATAGGAAATCTGGCAGCTGCCAGTTGAGCTGTTCTGCAATTTCAAAGCTAACAGTCTTTTTGCCCTCGGTCATGTATGGATTAAAGCCGGTATTCCGGTTGTACCAACCATAGGCATCTGCTGCTTCTAAGCAAAGCTCAAAAGCGTCATCATAGCTGCCATCGACAAGCATTACGGTTGAGCCAAGCGTCAGCAATTGAGCAATTTTCGCCTCGGGCGCAGATTTTGGGACAAAAATGACGTTTTTCTGCCCCACGCTCGCGCAGATTCCGCTCAGAGCTGCAGCCGCGTTCCCGGTGCTGGCCGTCGTCACGACGTCGGCTTTGGCCTCTTGCGCTTTAACAACCGCCACAGCACTGGCTCGATCTTTGAAGCTAGCTGTTGGGTTACGGCCGTCATCCTTCACCCACAGCTTTTTAACACCAACCCGCTTGGCTAATCGCTCAGCATCGTAGAGGGGGGTCCCACCCACAGCAAGGGGAGGAACTGCCGTTGCCATTCCAACGGGCAGCAGCGGTTTATATCGCCAAATCGTGGGGTCAGGGTTCTTGGACAGGTTCTCTTTACTGAACGATTGGGCAATACGGCCGTAGTCATACACGACGTCCAAAATCCCTTCATTGCCATGATCGGGACAAACATAAGCTACCTCATCAGGCTGGTATTCCTTCCCACAGATTAGGCACATTAGGTGTTTGATGTTCATGTGAAAGTGTTTCACCAAATAACTGATTAGCTCATCGTCAATGCCATCACCGCTTTCTGGACGTGCAGCCGATTCTCAGCCTCATCATAGACTACACTTTGTGGGCCGTCGATGACGCTGTCCATTACCTCAATGTTGCGGTCAGCAGGTAGACAGTGCATGTATATGGCATCATCGCTGGCCATTGCCATCCGGCGTTCATCACAAATCCAGTCAGTATACTGCTGCGATATCTTGGCAGATTCTTCCAAATCTGGTGTTGTTAGCGTACAGCCCCACGCTTTAGGATAGATAATATCGGCATCCTTAAAGCCAGCATCAAAATCATCAAGCATCTCAAAAGAACCACGTGATTTTTTCGCATTTTCTTTGGCTTGCTCCACATATTGAGGCAGCAGGTTAAATTCCGGGGGATGCGTCAGACGCACATTCATGCCGTATCGAGTCATCAGCAAAATGAGGCTAATCGGCACCGACATAGGTTTTTGATAGCTCTTAGCATACGCATAGCTCACGTTGATCGTTTTTCCGCGGGGATCACCAAAATTTTCCATAATCGTCAACATGTCTGCCAAAATTTGGAACGGGTGAAAATGATCGCACTGCATATTTAACACAGGCACTCGGCTTGCTGCAGCCACGCTGCGGATATAGTCGTTGCCCACATCCCAATCACATTGACGAATCGCAATACCATCGTTGTACCGACCCAAAATTTCGCCAATTTCTTTACCCGTATCTCCGTGACTGATTTGGGTTGTTTGATGATCAATAAATTGAGCATGCCCACCAAGCTGAGCCATGCCCGCTTCGAAGCTATTGCGGGTACGGGTACTGGTGAAGAAAAACAGCATCGACAGCACCTTGTCTCTCAAATAAGCATGTGGCACACCCATCGCTCTCTTGCGCTTTAAATCCATCGCCACATCAAAAATCGTATCTAGTTCAGCTTTCGTCCACTCCTGCGTGGAAATCATATCTCGACCGCGTAAATGTGTTTGCATTGTATCTCCTTTAGGGGGATCAGGGACTGGGGATTGGGGATCGGGGATTCGACCCTTTTTCCGAGCCACTAATCTCTTAGCTTATTTTTAAGGGCATTGAGTTGGCGTCCGAGAATAGCTAACTCCTGAACGATTTCGCTTGAATCGTCGTCTTGCAAGTACCCTATTCTTTTTGAAAGTTCTAATTGTGTTTCTACTTCGTTTAGTGATCCGAGAGCAATTTGTAAAAATCGGGCAAAATCACGGCGGGGGCGGGCATGGCCTTCAGCGATATTGGATGGAATTGAGACAGCAGCGCGACGCATTTGATTAGTTAATCCAAAGTTTTCACTTTTAGGCAAGGACTGAGTCATTTTATAAACATTAACACAAATATTCATGGCTCTTTGCCAAACCTCCAAGTCTTTATAACCTCGAACTGTAGTCATCAAATCCCCTCCAATAATATGATAAATATTTTTACAAAACGGTAAATTTCCTTATCAGGTAATCCAACTGGACAGGGTGCTTATGCCTAACTAATCCCCGATCCCCGACCACTAAACCCACTTACTTCTCCAGCATCGCTGGCAGCAAGCCATAAAACAATGTCGCCTCGACCACATCTTTTAACGGTACGTGCTCATTAGCGGCATGGGCGTAGATTTCGTTGCCGGGACCGAAGCCTATTGAAGGGATGTTTTTCTTGCCGGCCCAGAAATTGCCGTTTGTAGAGAAGTCCCATTTGCCTTGACCAAAGGGGTCTTCGCTGTTCCAAAGAGCTTTCATGGTGTTAACGCCCGCTTGGACAAAGGGATGATCTTCTTCGAATGCCCATGCGGGGAAATATTGTTCATACTCATACACTTCACCTGTGTGGCTCGGTTCTGTGTAAACGAGCTTTTTGACCTCAAAGTCATCCTTCTTGTCTTCAGGAATCAGATCTTCAAGCGCTTTGCGCCAATACTCTTTGGTTTCCCCAAAAGTGACGCGTCGGTCTACAAAAATGGTGCATTCATCAGGCACAGCATTGGTGCTCGGACTCACGGTCCGCACCTGCGTAACGGTCACACGCCCCTGCCCTAAAAATTCGTGCGGCACAAAATCTTTCTCCATTTTAGAGATGGCATCGATGATTGGCAGCATTTTATAAACGGCATTGTCCCCCATGTAGTTGCTGGCAGCATGGGCACTTACCCCTTTGCAGGTAATCTCCATTTC
>JBCCFD010000304.1:0-9844 GCA_039029915.1 Chloroflexota bacterium | reverse complement strand
CTAATTGATTAAGTAACTGCGCCCCATTACTCGTTTGATCGAAATTTAATTTGTTAAATGGGCCAACAACGGTTCTTGATGAGGAGGTGTTGTGAGTGAGCATATGATTTCTCCGAATGAATATTTAAATAGCTAAGTGTTCCGAAGTTTCTAAATTGCAAACCTTAGATAGCTTGAATAAAAAATTAGGTCATGAAAATCAATTTCAGGAGAGCAAAAACTTAAACGAAGCTGTTTATGTCAAAATGTTTTTGTTCTCCACGTACTCTGGAAAAATTGATGATTTCGCGGGTAGCGAATTGCTAGGACTATAAAGCGGAGATATTTAAAGATTGTGCGTGAACTGTGTGGATAATGTGAAGCGCAAAAACAGAATTCATTGACAAGTGGAAATTAATCGCATAGAATAATTTTATCATTAAAAATAATTTTAGCGATGGGAAAAACAATAATGGATGACTTTAAGCCTGAAGAAACCTTTTTAATTGAAGATATTGAAACGCTACGTGTCGTTGCTGATCCAACGCGGATTCAAATCATGGAAGTGCTGACTATCCAAGCCTACACTGTCAAACAGGTTGCTGATAAATTGGGACTCGCGGCTAGCAAACTCTATTACCACATGAATACGCTCCAAAAGCATGGCTTAGTCACCCTCGTTGGCACAAAAATGGTTGCCAATTTACAGGAAAAGTATTATCGGGCGTCAGCGAACCAATTTCAGGTCGCCGAACCCCTGTTAAAGCTTGTTCCAGACGGCGTTCTTGATCCAATCACATCCATCATTGTGAGTACGCTAGACACCACAAAAGAGGATGTTTTGCGAAGCCTGCAGGCCAGTAACTTCGTTTTGGAGGGGGCTGAAGACCGTGAAAGGCAACAGGCGATGGTTACCCGTCACATGGTTCACCTTCGTAAAGATCAGGCGAATACTTTTATTGAAAGATTACAAGCGCTCTTGCAAGAGTTTGGGGCACTTGATGTGGAAAATAGTAAAGATCCTGAAGCAAACCCTTGGGCCTTTACCATAGCATTCTATCCCTCTATTTATTTCCCCGAAGAGGAGTAAACCATGGACCAGAAACCTTCGACGATGCGGACCTTTTATACGATTTGGACCGGTCAGGTTATATCCCTGTTGGGATCAGGGTTAACCAATTTTGGTCTAGCGGTCTGGATATTTGAACAAACCGGGCAAGCCACCCCGTTTGCTTTAACAGTTTTATTTGGTAATTTGCCCCGGATTATTTTGGCACCTGTGGCTGGTTCTGTGGCTGATCGGTGGAACAGACGACTTATCTTGATCATCAGCGATACGATGGCGGCCGTACTGACCTTGTTGGTTTTCCTATTCTTTCTCAATAATCAGCTTTCCATTGGGATGATTTACATTTTTGCGTTTGTTAGCTCATGCTTTATGGCGTTTCAAGAGCCAGCTTATGCTGCCTCAGTCACGATGATGGTGCCCAAAGATCAGCTGACAAGAGCAAATAGCCTAGTCCAGATGCAACAGGCCTTGGGAATGTTGGTCAGTCCTTTGCTCGCTGGATTTTTATTTGGGGTAATTGGTCTGCGGGGAATTATTTTGATTGATTTCGCCACGTTCTTTTTTGCAGTTGGGGCTTTGTTAATCGTAACGATTCCTCAACCTAAACAAAAGGCAACGGCCGAAACTGAAAAACCCAATATCTGGGCAGACACGCGGTTTGGATTTGCCTACCTTTACAACAAAAGAGGCTTGTTTTATTTGCTCATCTTTTTTGCAGTGGTGAACTTCTTTTTTAACTTTACGGCCGTATTGTGGGGACCCCTCATCTTATTTGCCAATAGCCCCCGCGCCTTTGGGATAATTCAAACAGTGAGTGGCTTAGCCATGCTGTTAGGTACGATTGTGATGAGCGCTTGGGGAGGCCCGCAGCGGAAAGTGCCCGCCATGCTCGGTTTTTTGGTTTTGGCCTCGGTGGGCATCATTATCACGGGTTTGAATCCCAGCCCGTGGGTCATTGGCGCAGGCGTTTTTATCTTTTTATTTGTTATTCCCATTGGGTCAGCCATGAGCCAAACCCTGTTTCAAACAAAAGTCGACCCGGCGGTGCAGGGGCGCGTTTTTGCCATGCGGGGCATGCTTTCTCAATCTATGATGCCGCTTGCCTTTATTTTGGCCGGCCCTTTGGCTGATCGTCTGTTTGAACCACTTTTGCTAGAGGGGGGCGCGCTGGCCAATAGCTTGATTGGTCAAATTGTGGGGATTGGACCGGGGCGCGGCACTGGATTCCTTTTTGTCATTGCGGGTTTGCTTTTGATTTTGGCAACGGCCGTTGCTTTTGCTAACCCCAGTATCCGGCACCTTGAAGAGCGATTACCAGATGTGATTCAAGATGAAGCGGAATCTATGGCGCTGAATGAAGACGAAACGGCCGTTACCGCCGAGCCAACGCTTGCCTAATCAAAGAGGCAGCTTATCGCAATCTTTCGTTAAAGAACGATAGCACGCGATTATAGGCTTCTTTTGTGGGATGCCCATCTTCATCAACAAACTCCCGCGTCAAAACGGAATGGGCACTTTGAGATAAATTGTGTGGATTGCCGGGAGAGGAATCAATTTCAATACTTTCGAAGCCACTACCAAGCTCATTACGCAGCGTTTCAAATCGTTCAGGCGGTGAGGTTGGATCTTCTGTGAAGCGAAGACCCAGCACTGAGCAACCTTCTGCCGCCCTTTTCTTAACGGCGGCTAACTCATCATCTGAAATTGCTAGCGCGGCTTTGTGAGCGGCTGAAACAGGGAACGGCAGCGATGGCTGGCTTAGAACTGGTGCCATAACTGATTCATCAATCATCAGCGACAGTGCAAAATTGCCAGTAAAGCACATCCCTAGTGCCCCAACCCCTTTGCCGCCGCATTGGGTGTGCACGTCACGACACAGCGCCCGCAGCCAATCGGTCACTGGGCTTGATTGCCGCTGCGCCAAAACATAGAATTCTCGACTGACGCAGCCTCGAAATACCTGACTGGCAATATAACCGCCCGTTTCTTTTTTGCCTGGGGTTCCAAAAAGGTTGGGCAACACGGCCGTAAATCCCGCATCAGCAACCCGCCGGCCAAAGACGGCCACATCAGGCGTTATCCCAGGAATTTCATGGATGATCACAACACCAGGTCCTGAGCCACGCCAATAAACAGTTTTTATTTTCTCCTGATATGAAAAGGTGCGTTCTTCAAATCCTGCTAACGACATCTTTTCTCCTTTTTTCTTACACCTGTAAATTCGACATCACTATCCTGTTTTAGTTCAAGATATTTTGTGAAATTTACCTGATGAAAACCCCAATATAGTTATTTCTGTATCAAGATGCTAATTGGTTGTTACCCCTTACTTAACTTTGGGCTGAGCATCAAACTTTAAAGGACGCATGCCGTTGGTTGTTACTAGGAGTGACATGCCCATATCTGCTAGTATAGCAACCCATAGTGAGGTAAGGCCAAAAAAGGCTAAAATCAGAAAGATTGCCTTAACGGCAAAGCTAATAATGACATTTTGTCGAATAATTTTAAAAGCAAAACGTGAAAGCTGAATCGCATAGGGCAGTTTGGTTAAGTCATCAGCCATCAAAACGACGTCGGCGGTTTCTAGCGCTTGTGGGCTACCAGCCCCGCCCATCGCAATGCCCACTGTGGCAGCGGCGAGGGCAGGCGTGTCATTAATACCATCACCAACCATCCCGATTCGCTGATATTGCTTATTAAGCTCCTGAACGGCCGTTAACTTATCTTCCGGTAACAGGCCGGCTCGAATTTTCGTGACCCCAACATCTGCCCCAATTTTTTGGGCTACCTGTTCATGATCCCCAGTTAGCATGACGGTTGAAATATCGAGGGCGTTGAGGGTTTGAATGACCGCTTGGGCACTCTCTCGCGGAGTGTCTGCAATTGAGATAAAGCCGCGGGTTTGGCCATTTTGAGCAAGCAAAACGGCCGTTTCACCTTTGGCTTCTACTGCTTGAATCTCTTCACAAAGCGCATCGCTGTGCGGGATTTTTTCATCAAACAAAGCGTGTGAGCCAATTAAGATTTCGTCAGACCCAACCTTGCCTTGTATTCCCAACCCCATCAGTTGAGTAACGGCCGTTGCCTGCCCAAATTGAGCGCCTAACTGCCGCTGATGGGCTTTTTTGACCACCGCTTTGGCAAGGGGATGAGCTGATTGGCGTTCAATGGCGGAGGCTAAGGCCAAAACCTCATCGCAGTTGCTGCAGTCTGGTTCAATTTGACAATCGATGCCTTGATAATGGACGACTTCTGGTACGCCTTGAGTCAACGTGCCGGTTTTGTCAAAGGCGAACGCATTGATGCGCCCTAATGCTTCTAAATAACTGCCCCCCTTGATGAGCACGCCTCTTTTGGTAGCGGCCGTAATCGCAGAGATCACCGTGACGGGTGTGCTAATCACCAAGGCACAGGGACAAGCGATGACCAGCATGGCCAGCGACCGATAAAGCCAGCCTTGCCCTTCGGCCGTATCAAAGAATGGGGCATTGAAAAAGAGAGGGGGAACTGTGGCTACTAAAAGTGCCAAACCCATGACTGCCGGAGTATACCAAGAAGCGAAGTGATCGATTAATCGCTGGGCATTAGCTTGATTGCTTTGCGCTTCTTCGACAAGCCTGATGATGCGGTTGACGGTGTTGTCTTTGGCGAGGTGGGTGATTTCGACGATGATTGCTCCGGTGCCGTTTAGACTACTGGCAAAAACTGAATCGCCCTCTTTTTTATCGACCGGTATGCTTTCGCCGGTAATAGGCGCTTGATTGACGCTACTTTCGCCCTGGATTATACGGCCGTCCATTGGGACATTTTCTCCCGGCTTGATTAGGATCTGGTCGCCAATTTTAAGCTGCTCAACGGCGACTTCTTTTTCGCTGGTTGACGTGATTAGAACGGCCGTTTTAGGCTTTAGTTGCATCAAGCTTCTGATGCTGCGGCGAGCGTTATGAGCCGCAAACCCCTCGAGTGATTCACCAATTGTAAAGAGGAAGATAACCAGCGCGCTCTCAAAATATTCTCCAATGATAAGCGCCCCAATCGCTGCAATGCTCATCAGCATATTGATGTTAAACTGCCTGTTGATTCGTAGACCATTTAGCCCGCTCCACAGGATGGGTCGCAGCATGATCAACATCCCGATGATGTACGTTCCTGAAATGAGACGATCATCCAGTCCAAAGAGGTTTCCAATAACCCCCATAAGCATTAAGAGTAATCCAGTAAGCGTGAAGGAAAATTCGGATTTTCCTCGTAAATAGGTAAGAAAGTTAAGCAGAACGGATGAATGCTCAGAAAAATCGGCCGTTTCCTCTTCAACCCCTTCTGAATAGGGCGCGATTGTTTTCCCTAACGCTTCAACCCGCTCCTTGATAGTTTCATAAGAGGTATTTCCCTGCAGAATCATTTTATTTGTTGAAAAAGAGACTTCAACCGCCTCAATACCAGCTAGCCGTTTGACGCCATTTTCAACCTCTTTGGCGCAGTTGGCACAGTCCATATTGCCAATAAAATATTGTTGTTCGTTTTCATTAGCCATGACGAATATGCTCCAATCCACATGCAAACAAATCAGCAATGTGATCATCATCTAAACAATAATAGACAAAGCGCCCCTCTTTGCGCGTACGCACGAGCCGCATTTGACGGAGATGGCGCATATGGTGCGAGGCGGCCGATTCACTAATATTGGCTGCCTCAGCCAGAGCACCCACATTTTGCTCACCTGTACTGAGAGCAGCAATGATTTGAATCCGGCTGCTATCGCCTAGGGCTCGAAATAGCTCGGCAAGTTCTGCGGCATCTTGTTCTGTAATAGGGGCTGCGTTCATTTTTATTCCTTTTATACATGAATAACTGTTCATATGTTAGTGCAATTCCCCGTTTTGTCAACGGGTTTGGAATACCAGACACAGTTTTTCAGTAAAAGGAAATATAACCAAAAAAGGTTCAGTTATTCTTTGAATGGAACGCGGATGACACGGATTACGCAGATAAAACGGATAAAAATCAGCGAAATCAGCGAAATCAGCGTTCTATATTTGTGCACTTTTTCAAACACTGAAAAACTGTGGAATACCAGAAGCGAGTCGATAGCAGATGATTGGATGGAGAACAAAAAAGTCGGTTAAAAAAACAGTTTTGCAAAAGTTATTGTTCTTCTAAAACTGATTTTCATTCCTCCATTTTATTGTCTGGGATTTACGCAAATAGCGGTCACTGAGCCTGTCGAAGTGACTTTCTTAACCCTTCGACAGGCTCAGGGTGCGTAAGTCCTGTTGTCAAGATATTTGTTGAAAATTACTTAACATTTCGCTGTGCTTCTTGAAACAATTGGTGAACAGGGGTAAGTTTGTGAAAATTTTTTAAAAGGATACTTGATGGAGTTATACATTATTCGACATGCTCAATCGCAAAATAATGAAATTTGGGCAAGAACGGGGGCAGAAGTAGGACGCTTCCCAGATCCGGAATTAACAGAGGTTGGCCTGAGGCAGGCTGACTGTGTGGGGCAGCGATTTGCCGAGGAAAACACGGCCGTTACCCACGCTCAACCCATGATGCACAATCGACACGGCTACCCGCTGACCCATCTTTATGCCAGCCTGCAAACAAGAGCTGTCCAGACTGGTACGGCCATTTCCAAAGCAATAGGATTACCCCTTGTGGCTTGGGAGGATATTCATGAATGGGGGGGCATCTACGAGATTGATGAGGCTACAAAGGTGCATACGGGGCTACCTGGCCCCAATCGGGCCTATTTTGAAGCGCGATTCCCTGATTTTGTCTTACCAGATTATTTAGGTGATGAAGGCTGGTGGAGCCGACCACACGAAGAGCGAGATGTTACCGTGACTCGCGTCCGTCGATTTTTAGGTGATTTAATTGACCGTCATGGTGATACCGAAGATCGGGTCGGGCTTGTAACTCACGGCGGATTTTCGGCTGTTCTTCTCAGCATGCTAAATAACTCTTTTACAGAGAATAACGAGCTTGATCAAGAGAAGCAGGTTTGGTTTACGCACCACAATACGGCCGTTTCTCGCATCAACTTTGGCAAAGACCATTACCAATTTGTCTATCTGAACAGCGTGACACATTTGCCAAATGAGTTGATAACCTAACAACTCGCTACATATCACTTTGGTTTGCTCCGCCCAGTGATTTATCACTGGGCTACTCTTTAGGCGCCCTTTGGGCTTCAAAAGCCCAAAGGGCACACTTACCTTTTGCGGGGTGATTTATCACCGCGCTATTCAAAAGTGATATGTGGCTAGACCTAACAATAATAGTAGGTGATTTAGAGATTAGGCGATTAAGAGATTGATAGGAATCCCTAATCTCTTAATCGCCTAATCTTCACTCTCACTTCGTTGGCATTTCGTCGCCTACGCGCATTTTGCAAACGTGCCAACCCGAGTACAATTCCCCCCGCATGGAGAAGAGAACCGAATTTTATTTTAAGCTAATCTTGGTGGCGTATCTGATTTTGGGAACCGTTTACGCCCTTAATACCCCTGTTTTTGAAGCATCTGACGAGCTTTGGCATTATCCTATGATTCGTCACTTGGCAGATGGTAATCCATTACCTGTTCAAGTCTTTGATCCCGCTCTAGCTGGACCGTGGAAACAAGAGGCGAGTCAGCCCCCCCTTTACTACTATCTTGGTGCCGCTCTCACCTTCTGGGTCGACGCTTCGGATATGGAAGCGGTGCGCTGGGAAAACCCTCACGTTGATAATGGCGTGATTACTGCCGATGGGAATATTAATCTAATTGTTCATGACCCAGCGCTCAACCCGTGGCAAGGGGCGCTGCTAGCGGTTCGCATTGTGCGACTTTTTTCTGTCCTTTTGGGAGCAGTTACTGTCTACTTTACTTATAAAATAGCTCAGTTAACATGGCCAGAGAGGGAGGATGTGGTCTTGGGCGCAACGGCCGTATTGGCCTTTACCCCCATGTTTTTGTTTATCAGCGGGGCGGTCAACAACGATAATCTCATTATTCCTTTAGCTGCCATTGTCCTTTATCTGCTGATATGGCTAATTAAACGGCCAACCAGAGAACAAAAGCTTTGGCGCTGGCAGTTTGACAGTGAGTTTAAATTTCTGGCTGTATTTTCAATCCTCGTTGGGATTATCATTGGTGCTGCTTCATTAACAAAGCTGAGCGGTATTGGCCTGCTGCCGCTCGTGTTTGGCACGTTCGTGATTTATGAATGGCAAAAATCAGACCGTCGATGGTCGTTTTTAGCTTTGGGGCGCTGGGTTATTCGGGCGCTGGGTTTCTTTTTGATTGTTGTCGCCATGGCGTTGGCGATTGCGGGCTGGTGGTACATTCGCAACGTTCAGCTTTACGATGATTGGCGCGGCTGGACGGCCTTTATTGCCGTGTTGGGTCAGCGCGCTCACCCTGCCTCGCTGCGTCAGCTTTGGGCGGAACGCTGGGGCTTTATGCTCTCTTATTGGGGGTTATTTGGGGGCGTTAATGTGCCCATGAATTTATGGATTTATCATTTGCTAAACGGGGTGGTGGTTACGGCCGTATTGGGGTTCCCTGTTGCTGTTTACCGCTTACTTAGCGGAGAGAAGAGAGAAGAGAGAAGAGAGAGGAGAGAAGAGGTCGTCACTGTTTTATCTTCGATCAATGATTTTCTGGCGCTGATTTTTTCAACGGTAGAGCGGCATTTTGGGCTGGTGATTGCCCTGCTTTGGAGCGGGGCGGTGGTGTATGGCATTGTAGATTGGGCCACGATTACGTGGTCGTCTCAAGGTCGCCTCGTCTTTTCAGCCTTGCCTTCCCTGAATATTTTAATGATGATTGGTCTGGTTGGCTGGCTGCCCGTGCGCTATGGTCAAAGAGTGACGCAGCTGCTGGCTGGATTTATTTTTCTAATTGCTTTGCTAGCCCCGTTTGTTTGGATTCGTCCGGCCTATCAACATCAATTTGAAAGTTTAGACCAGATAACGTCTCCCCTAGATATCGTGTTTGGGGAACAAATCCAGCTTTCGCATTATCAAATTGTGGGCTCTCAAGCGATTGACTTTGTTCCAACCCCTAACGATGTGATCGTTCTAGAAACGGAGTGGGATGTACTGGCTGAGACTGATCGGAATTGGAGCGTCTTTGTTCATTTAAACGATCCCGCAATAGGCAAACCGATCGCGCAGCGGGATATGTATCTTGGGCAAGGGCTGTTGGCGACCTCATTTTTGGAACAGGGAGATAAGATCAGTAACCGATACGTGCTCCAAATTCCCAAAACGGCCGTTTCCCCCGCAGAGCTTGAATTAGTAATTGGTCTTTACGACTTTAGGACGGATGAGCGTTTACCCACGGCAACTGGTGAGTTCCAATTTTTAGAGCGTATCCCGTTGCACAGTGTGGCATCAACGATACCTAATGCAACGGCCGTAAATTTTGAAGATGAAATTGAGCTACAGGGGTTTGAATTAAGCGATCGCAGCGTGCCGGCTGGTGGATTGGTTGAACTGACCCTTTATTTTAAAGCGTTACGGCCGTTGACTGCTGATTACACCTTCTTTACCCAGCTTGTGGATAGTGACACCACTCGGTGGGGGGCCGTTGATTTGCCAGCAAGCGTTCCAACCTCGCAATGGAACGAAGGGGAAACTCAAACGGTTCAGCTCAACTTTGAGATTCGTGAGGACGCACCCGCTAATGTTTATCCACTCATCATTGGCATGTACACGCAAACTGAAACAGGGGAATTTAACCGACTGCAAATCATTACTGAGGACGGTCGGCCAACCGATGATTTTCTTAATTTAACCTTGTTACG
>JBCCFD010000303.1:0-9875 GCA_039029915.1 Chloroflexota bacterium | reverse complement strand
TTCCCACTAAATGTCGTTGTATTCCCAGGCATGCCCATGCCGCTTCATATTTTTGAAGAACGGTATAAAGAGATGATTAATGAGTGCCTATCAGAAGAACAGCCGTTTGGCATTATTCTGATTGAACAAGGTAGTGCAGAAGGGGATAAAAATGTTGTGCCTCGTCGCATCGGTTGCACCGTCGAGATCTCGCAAGTGGAACGACTTGATGATGGCCGAATGTATATTATGACGTTTGGTCAAAATCGCTTTAAGCTGCAAAAGGTTGACCGTAAAAAACGGCCGTATCTGACTGGTTCAGTGGAGTATTTAGAACTAAATAAAGAACTTGAGGGCGGTGATGATAAATATGATAGGCTCAAAAAGCTGTTAACTCAATACCTTGAACATTTGCAAAAAGCTGGTGAGGTTCAATTTGATGTTCTACAGCTTCCTACCGAAATTGACGCCCTCGCTTATATTGCTGCCTCGCTGCTCAATATTGAAAATGATAAAAAGCAATCCCTTCTTGAAAGCAACAACCTTCAAAAGATTGTTGACTACTTGCTGGTAGTGTTCCAGAAAGAAGTCAGCTTGCTCAAGATGAAGCCTGCAGAAGATATGGGTGCTTTTTCGATGAACTAGGTAGATTGGGATGGGGGATTGGTAACGAGTAATCAGTAATTAGTAATCTGCAAACCCAAATTACTAATCACCAATTACCCTATTTGTCATTAATTAGTCAATTGAATTCTCGGTTTTCGTTAACTGCTCCAGCTTTGATTTTGTTTCACGCCAGGTGATTTTAGATAATCCCAGTTTTTGGCGAATATCATCTGGTTCTTCATTGGCTCGCCAGTCGCGTAATGCCGAAGCCCACCGCAAATTCTCAAACGAGAGCAACCCTTTATTAAGGCTAGCCGCCTCCCCGATATCGCGCAAAATATATTCTAAATTGCGGGCGGTGCAGGTAAAAATAGTGTCCTTTGGCTGATATTGGTCTAAATACTCATCCAAAACCTCTAACCATTCAGGATCAATGCCTAATTTGCGTTCTTTGTACCGCAATCTAGGATTTGGGTAGCGAATAAATAGCATTGGCTGATCCACATTATTGCGGTCAACGTGATCCGGTTCTAGCGACATTGCTTCATTTTTCTTAATGCCGGTCTTTAAAAGCAAGGTTAGGAGCATATGTGGACGCGCATCTGGTTTTTTCAAGCCAATGCCTTCCCTCATTTGTTGGCTAACAACAAGGGCTCGCTCAATGTCATTTTCAGTGGGGGGAACAGGAAGCGGACTTTTAACACTGCGTTGAATGACGGCATCAGATGGATTGTTGGCTAATATTCCGATTTTGTGGAGCCATCCAAAAAAGACTTTGAGCGTGGTTACACGCCGAGCGTATGATTTAGGGCTGCAGGGAACGCCTCGTTCGTTAAGTAGCCACTCGAGAAAATCGTTTAAATCTTTGGTGCCAATTTTGTTAACGGCCGTTTCAATGCCTAAATATTGGCCCAGTAGCCGCACATCACTGGCAAATGCCTTGCTTGTATTAATAGCAAACCCTTCATCCCTCATATGGATTTGAAAATGCTCCAGCGCTTTTTGAATGGAATCATCTGCTGAAATGGGTTTTGCTCCGCCGTTGTCACTCATGAAAAATCCTTTCTTTCCGTTTAGCTAGGTGAAAACTAAGAAATAATTTGAAAAAGAAGTGGTTGAAATTTTGGTTTTCACCTTCTTATTAAAAAAAGCTCTTTGTTTTCCACTTAAAAAATGTGTACCCTGAGTTTTCATTCGATGCTAAAAATTCAAAGCAACTTCTTCGTGTAGGAATCGTAGAACATTTGGGCGAAAATGTCAAGCCGATTCCTTTTCATTCTCCACTTCTTCAATGAGTTCTTTAATGTGGTCGAGCATTTTCTGACCGCGCACACTGCCATAAAGCAACCGCGCAGCCACTTCACGGTTAATCTTCTTATTGCCGAGCCGTTTCCGAATGCGGCGTAAAAGGCCACGGTCACAGTTGTCGAGCAGGTCAGGGGGACGCTTGATGCCCTCAGCTAAAGTGACCTTCCGATCCCAAAGTCGCACATCCTCTGCATACTCTTCGCCTTCCATGTCAAACTCAAGACAATAGGTATGGAACAGCTGGTGGACCGCCTCGTGGACATCCTGATATTTGATGTGGGGGGCAGTTTCTTCAAAATAGCTGTGCAGTTCGTCTTTATACTCATTGAGGGTTTTGCCAGATGTTGCCTGCACGATGTGGAAAAATCGCAGAATGATTTGTGGACGCGTTTCACTTGGCGTCATTCGGATTTTTTGCTTGCTGAGAATTTGTAAATATCGATCAAGCTGGGCTTCAGGAGAGAGGTTTTTAGTTCCCTTTGAGCTAGATGAATTGCCGTTATTGCTAGCAACCATTTGTACTTCAAAATGACCGCCATCGGCTGTGTTTGTTTTCGCAATGTCATTTTGAGCTAATAAGAAGGATTTGAAGTTGCTAAAGTCGTAATTTCGTTCGCTAAAGGCCGGGTTCATACCGCGCATGACGCTTTTAATTTTGCCAGCGCTAACCCAATCTCCTTCGTATCGTTTAAGTGCCCGACGAAGAAGCTGTCGCGCCTCGGTTATATCGAACCCAACGGCCGTTTCGTCCTCGCCATCTTCTTCTTTTTCAACTTCGGCATCAACCAGCTTGTCATAAAAAATAAACTGATCGCAGGCGTTGATGAGATATTCAGCGCTAGCACCGCTGACCCCCATACCGACTACCACCTTACCATTGGCTCGAAGGCGGTGAACTAATTCTGTAAAATCGCCATCTCCTGAAACAAGTAAAACATGGCTAATGTGCTGACTAGAAATCATCATTTCCATGACGTCAATCACAATCCGAATATCGGCCGCATTTTTGCCCCGTTTTGACGGCACGTGAATTAAATCTACCCCCAAACCCAGCATTTCGCGCTGGCCGTTTCGGAATGCCCCCCAATCCGCGTATGAGCGCCGAATAGCAATGCGCCCTAAATCAATCGCTGGTTCCATTACCCGCGTCCAATCAATATCATCGTTATAACGCCCTCTAAAGCTAAGGGCGACATTTTCGTAATCAATGAAGACAGCAATTTGGTCTTCTTGAGTTGTTGTCATTAAATACTCCTGTGTCGTGTCACGTATCGCGCGTCACGTATTTGTTGTTGTTTGGTGCAAGTCATCGTATGCAATAGATGAACCTTGGCCCACTATTTTATTAGCAACCGTCTTATTTTCTTCTTTTTCTATTCTCTACGCTCTTGCTCTTCGCATAAGTATAACGGATATAGGTTGGCTTCTCAATCATAATTAACCCAATTTCTACAAAGCAGGCTGATTGTAAAAATTAGGCAAGCCTCAATTGGGGATCTAAGAGAAGCCCAATTATCTACTGCTCCATCTAATAAGTTTACCGTTTAGCAAACGGCAGCGGACCCTGAGGCTTTGACAAATAGGCTACATCCAATTGTCCTGCAAAAGAAGTTTGTCAAAACAGTGGGTAAATTTCACAAAAAATCTTGAAAGAAAATCGATTGGAAACGTCAAATTTACTCGGCGAAAACTAAAAGATAGGTATGCCCTTTTTCAAGATTCTTTTTAGTTTTTACGTAATAGGTTATTAAAAGTGGAGATTATTCTTTGAAGGATATACTGCCTAAAATAGCAGAAAAACTCGCTTGATGCTCTTCCCAAACGTCTGAGGGGGCAGTTTCTGACAAAATGTAGACTGCACCGCTTTCAGTCTCAACGGCCGTAATGTTTGTTTCAAATGGTAGCCGCTCGTCATCCCCCGGAAAATTCATGCGTACGGTCAAAGCTTTTCTTTCACCAATTGTTATTTCGGCAACCTCTTCGATCTCTTGATAATTATCCCGACGTGGCCCAAAATCAAGATAATGATTAAACTCCCCCTCTAAATCACCGTGGACCTGATGATTTGGCACCCTTAATACTGTAAAGACTGCTCCTGGCTGGGACTTAAATAACGTTTGTTCTTCACCAAAAATCAAAATGCCTTGCCGAGGGAGCATAAACTGCCAATCAACTGGATAAAGCAAAGTAATTGGCGCATCACTCTCGAAAACCTGCATTTGTATTGGTGTAGGTGTGGCTGCTTCATTTGGTCCATTTGGTGATGGGTTTTGGCATCCCACGCCGACCAATGCAAAAATAACAAAGCCCCATAGTAATTTATGGTTAGATTTGAGAATCAAGAAGAGTTTTTTCATCAGCGGTTGCTTTACTTTTTGAGGCGGGGATCTAATGCATCGCGGAGCCCGTCACCGATAATAAACATGCATAAAACAGTGATTGTTATCATGACACCAGGGGCAACGATTAAGTGGCGAGCATCTGACCGAACAATATATTGCTGTGCCTCAGTCAACATATTCCCCCAGGTTGGGGTAGGCGGTTGAACCCCAAACCCTAAGAAGCTCAGGCCTGCTTCGGCCAGCATCAGGTTGCCCACAGTTCTAGCGGTAGCAATAATGACGATAGGAATGACGTTGGGCATAATATGACGGAACATCGTGTAAAAACTTGAGCCACCCAGCGCAATTGAGGCTAAAATATATTCTCGTTCTCGGATAGAGTACACGTTGCTTCGAACCAGGCGAGCAATAAACGGCCAGCCCAAAATAGCAAACAAGACCGTTAACCAAAACGGCGAGATTTGAAAGATCGCCCCCACAATAAGGAGCAGGAACAGCGCCGGAATTGAACTTAATGTATTGATGACCCACATGATAATATCATCAACAATCCCTCCAAAAAATGCCGCCATCATGCCGATTGTTATCCCAATCACCAACGTGAAAACTGATCCGAAAAAACTGATTGCCATTGAGATTCGGCCAGCCACAAGCAATCTAGCAAACTGATCTTGCCCTAACGTGTCCGTGCCTAGTAGATGGGTTCGTGAAGGTGGTTCAAGTGATTCTAAAAGATTTGTGTCAAACGGATCAACGCCTAAACTACTGTTAATAACTTCAGCCATTAAAGATGCAACAAGTATGATTGACAGTATCGTTATGGCAACCATTGTTAGCCGATCTTTCAATATTCGGTTAAAAGCAACGCGCCAAAATGAAAAAGATTTAGAATCTTCCATATCTTCAAACTGATCGTCATAAGCGAGAGCTGCATTTAATGATGCTGGTTTATTTGTTCGGGATTCTGTCATGGTAGCGTCTTCCTAAAATGATTTGTGTAAATGGCAGAGTTTCTAGAATCAAAAGGCTGTCGTTGGTTGATTGAGCAATAGGCTCTAATCAAAGCGAATTCTTGGATCAACGATGACAAGCAGAATGTCAGATAACAGATTGCCAAGAATGACCAAAATTGCGCCTATGATTGTGCTGGCCATAACAACTGGAATATCTCTTTGCGAAACAGCATCAACCGTCATGCGACCAATGCCCGGCCATGAAAAAATACGCTCAATAATGACTGCACCGCCAACAAGGGCCGTAATGGCTGGACCTAAAATGGTGACGATGGGAATCAGGGCGTTTCGAGCCACGTGTTTTAAATAGACAGTGGTTCTTCTTAACCCTTTGGCGTGAGCTGTGCGAATATAGTCTTGATTAATGACCTCTAACGTTTCAGCGCGCATGTATCGAGACATTAAGGCAATCCAAGACACGCCCAAAACAATCGATGGCATGATTAAGTGCCGGATTCGGTCGATTATTGTTGGTTCATCGACATTAATAGGCAGTCGCCCCCCAACGGGAAGCCAGCCTAGCTGGACACTAAAAAACATGATCAGCAGAATACCAAACCAGAATGGGGGAAGTGCATCAAACACAACGGAGAAGAACCGAGACACATTATCAATGGCTAGGCCGCGATACACGGCCGAAATTATGCCGAGCAGTAAGCCTATAAACCCGCCTATGAGAAACGCAAAGGTGGTTAGCTGGAGCGTGGCCGGAATGCGTTCCATAAACATTTGTAATACCGGACGACGGGAACGGAAAGATTCCCCAAAGTCACCGCGAACTAGACCTTTTTGTTCACATTCGCCGGTCCAATCTCCAAAGACCCAAATGAGATATTGGGAAACAACAGGACGGTCTAAGCAAAGTTCATGACGAAGACGCTCCCGATCTTCCGACGTCATACCAGGTTGAAAAGTGAGGATTTGAACTGGATCCCCTGGTGCTAACTGGATAATGATAAAGGTAATAATCGTAACGCCAATTATCGTAGGAATTGCCTGTAAGATACGTCGAATGATGTATGTAGTCATGCGCTCTACCTTTGTTTATCTTGAATATGGTTCTGTCGATTTTTGATTTCCAAACTTTAGTGCTCTGTAACCAAATTTTCTAAATACTCCTACGCCAGAAAGAACAACCATTACTTATGTTGCGGAGTATTTAGCTATTCAGACCCGAATTATTTTCAAAGCTTTAACGTTTATTTCATTGAATCTGAAAATTTCTCGGGTCTCTCCTGATGTGTTGGAATAGCTATGAGTTATGAACAATCACCCAAAAGGCGTACAAAAAAATTGTACAAACCCTTTGGGTGATTGTTGAATGGTTACTTTTTAGGTAACTCTATGGGGTGAGATACCAATCTTGAATGTTATAGCGAAGTGCCCAAGGATTGGACTCGATATTATTCAAGCGGTCACGCCATACTGTATTTGCCAATGGAATGTAGAGGAATGAGTATGGAACGTCATTGTAAATCTCTTCTTGGTTTGAGTAGTAGAAAGGTGCGCGTTCGTCTTCAGCACAGCTAGATACTGACTTACCGTCCAAGAGATTGCTTTCAACGGTCTCATTATAGTAAGACACAAAGTTGAAACCAGCGCCTACTTCGTCATTCTTGAATGAGAATTGGCTTGAATCATCTGGTTCTGGTGGGCCGCCACCGAAGCCAATGATGACTGCGTCATACTCTTGACCCAACAGTTTCTGAACAACGGTACCGAACTCGATGAATTCAAGTGTGACGTCGAATCCAAGCCCGTCAAGAACGTCTTTCATCAAGATACCGATATTTTCACGGGTTTCGTTACCAGCATTGGTCATGAGGGTGAACTCAAGAGCTTGACCGTCTTTTTCCAAAATAGCAACGTCAGCATCGTTTGTAGCAGAACCAGCGGCCCAACCAGCGTCAGCTAAAATTTGGGCAGCAAGCTCAAGGTCTTGAGCATATGGTTCGATTTCGTTGTTGTAAGCCCAGCCGATTGAAGGCCAAACGTTAGCAACTGTAGGACCACCTTGACCAAAAGCAACCTTATTGATGATGCCAGTGTAGTCAATTGAGAAAGCAATGGCTCGACGAACTTCATTGTCGCTCAAAACTGGATGTGGGTCCTGTTCTAATGGCGGTTCACCTTCGGTGTAGGTGCCATCTTCATCTAGATCGTCCCAACCATTTTGTGGGTTAGCTGGGTTAGCTAGGTTATAGCCAACAAAGTTGTAGCTGTTGTTGAAGAATTTGTTGATGTTCAAATCTTCACCACCAGCAATAGCGCCTTCAATGACAGATACGAATTGAGGACCAACACCGGTGTAATCAATTTCACCGGCCAATACACCGGCCAACTCTGCTGATTGGTCAGCGTAAACGCGGAAGGTCCAGGTGTCAATATTAGGTTGACCGCCGAAGAAATCTGGGTTGGCTGCCAAGGTTACGTGGTCATCTGGAACCCATTCTACAAATGTGAATGGCCCGCTGACAATTGATGGGGCTGTATTTTCAGGTGACTCAGGAATGTTGAGAGGGTCACCGTCATAGGCGTGGGCTGGGATGATGCCTTGAACACCCAAGTTGCCCAAAACGGTACAGTCAACTTCTGAGAGGATGAGTTCAAAGGTGACGTCATCTACAGCTGACCAGCTATCAACAAGGTCGAAGTTAGAGCGACGTGGAGAAGCTACTTCGTCGGTGTTGATGGCATCAAAGGTGAATGCCACATCGCTAGCGGTAATTTGCGTACCGTCGGACCAAACCATGTCGTCGCGCAATGTGAAGGTGTAAACGAGCCCATCGTCTGATACTGACCAGCTTTCAGCCATTTGAGGAATGACGGCCCCTGAGAAAGGATCAAGGGTTGCCATGGCGTAGAACATACGGCCGTAGTTAACACTTGAGGCACTGTCGCTACCCAAAACTGGGTTGAATGTGCTAATGTCAGCAAAGGACGATTCAACAACGTTACCGCCTTGAGGATTGGGAGAAGCCGTCGCTGTGACAACTACTTCTACCTCTTGGGTTTCAACGATTGTTTCACCGTCTACAACACGCGTGACTTCAATTTCTTGCGTTTCGACGATGGTTTCACCTTCGAGTTCGACAACGCGGGTTACTTCTACTTCAACGGTCGTTGGTTGGCAGGCAGCCAAGACCAATACAGCAAAAGCAACCAATAAATAAAGCTTGAAATTTTTGGGCATTAAATTCTCCTCCGAATGTGGGAGCTTATACTCACACACATTCAATGTATATTTTTGATGAGCTAAGAACAAATTTTTGCTCATTTAATACAAGTTTGGATTGATGAAATCGAATAAGGATTCAAAAAGTTGAATTTTTTCTCTCCACCCTTATTCTATCAAAAAAATAGTTTTTGAATAACAAAATTATAAAGCGTAATAATTTGGTGTCAATTAAGTGGTATTTAAGCGTCATTTCAGGTTTGCTGCAAAAAATTGCTGTCTGATAAAAAAAATAATCAAAAAGTCGGTGGAGAGTCGTACTTTGCACTCAATATCAGTAATTTGTATGATTGGCTTTGATGACAATAGCGGCAACAATTCCTGACATCTCAGTTGTGATTCCAACGCGCAATGAAGCGGCGAATATACGGCCGTTGCTCAACCGTTTGGCGACCTTAAACGCTGCCGTTTCGATGGAGGTTCTCTTTGTAGACGACAGTGATGATGGAACAGTCGATATGATTCACTCTGTTCAGCCTGAGTTTGAGTTTCCTATTCGTGTAATTCATCGAGAGTCTGCCCGGCGCAATGGCTTAAGCGGGGCGGTTGTGGCAGGGTTTGGGCAAGCAAGTGGCCAGTGGATGGGCGTGATGGATGCAGACCTACAGCATCCACCAGAAATGATGCTGCGCTTGTATCAACATGCTCAAAATACCGGTGCAGATGTGGTTGTTGGCAGCCGGGCAGCGGATTTTAAAGGCCCCAAGGGCTTAAGCTTAGGCCGCACATTAACCTCCCAGGCCCTCACTATTTTGGCCCGGACCGTTTTCCCACGCATTCTGAAGAATAGCTCTGACCCGCTGACTGGTTTATTTTTGGTCCGCCGAACGGCCGTTTCTGTTGCGCAGCTGCGTCCTGACGGGTTTAAAATCTTGCTTGAAATTTTGGTGCGCTGTCCCAATTTACACGTTTCTGAGCTGTTTTTTGATTTTGCAGAGCGGCATTCTGGAGAAAGCAAGGCCGATTTTCGAGAAGGGGTGCGCTTTTTCCGGCATCTATTGCGGCTGCGCTGGTCGGCAGACATTCATGTAACGCGGTTAGGCATTGCCGGTTTTGGGGTGTTGTTTTTAAACATGCTCTTACTCCTCGGCATTAACCCTCTCTCAGGCTTAGGCACAATCACTACGGCCGTATTTGCGATGGAAATAGCTTTAATCACGCTCTTTATTCTCATGGAGAGCTGGGTGTACGTACGGCGAACATGGAACGGCCGTCTGCGCCGTTTTTTTGATTATCTGATCTCGACCCATCTGTTGCTTCTCATCGTTTGGTTTCCGTTTGTGCTGTGGGCTTCTCAACGAGGCATAAAGGCTGTGCAAGTCAGCATGGTAGAGTTCTATTTCAACTGAACTACAGTCAAAAGCCTCTTTGCAAACTGCATCTACATCCTTT
>JBCCFD010000302.1:0-9888 GCA_039029915.1 Chloroflexota bacterium | reverse complement strand
TCCATCATTTCGTCAAGGGTAAATACCTGCCGGACGCCGTACTTTTCAAAGAGAGCGGCGTACGCTTCGGCGCCGCCAGCCAGTGCGCCCGTGTGGGCCTGAGTCATGGCTTGGCCCCGCTCGCTGAGGCCCGTTTTGAGGGCGATGATGGGGATTTGTTGGGTGACGGCCGTTTCTAAGGCCGCCACAAACTTTTCAGGATTGCGCACCGTTTCCAAATACATGGCTACCGCTTTAGTGGTAGGGTCTTCCAGTACGTAGCTGAGATAGTCGGCGGCGGTCAGAACCGTTTCATTGCCACCGGAGACAACGTAGTTGAAGAAGACGTCCCGGTTGTTTTGGGTCATTGAGTCGAAGACGGTGCCGCTGTGGGTAATAAGAGCGACGTTTCCACTGGGCATATTGGGGTCAACTGGGTAGCCCGAAACAACAATCTTGTGTGGCAAAGCGTAATATCCCATGCCGTTTGCACCCACAACCGCGATACCGTATCTGTGAGCTAGCTCATTGATCTCTCCCTCAAGCTCGGGTGCACGTCCAGCCCCAACGGTGGGATCTCCAAAAACAACGGCCGCTTTGATGCCGAGTTCACCCGCCTCAGTGAGGGTACGAATGAGATGGTGGTTGGCAATGGCGAGCGCGATGCAGTGAGGTGGTTCAGGGATGGCAGTTAGGGATGGATAGCAGGGTTGATTATAAACGGCCGTTTCTCGAGGATGTACCCCAATAATCTGGCCCTCAAAACCGTATTCAACAAGATTTTTAACAACCTGACCGCCGAAGCTGTTTGGTTTATTGCTGGCGCCAACAACGGCGATGGACTTGGCTTGGAAAAGGGGAGATAGGTTCATAGGGATTGATGTTTGGTAATTATTAGTAGTTGGGTGACTGGGTAACTAGATAACTGGGTAATTGGGTAATTTAGGTGATTGGGGTGAAGGTGTTTGGGGGCATATTTGATGAAGGAGGCGTTTATCCAATTTTGTGATTGATGAAAATCATTTTGTCTCATCGAATATCTCCCTCTAGGGTAGCTTTCCAGTTGTTTACATAATAGTCGGCTAGATCCTTCCAGAAAACTGCTGAGTATTTCGCTTTACCAAAACATTTAGCAGACTTCTGGAGTGAAATACTAGCCTACACGCTAGCTCTCACCGTAATTATTTGAACTATATCCTAATGTTTTGCTCCGTGCATTTGTTATAATTTGGGCTTGGAGTGAATGATGCCAATACGGAAGCGATATGAATGTCAAGGAGTCACGGGTGCCAAAGTGGGGCGGTTTAATTGGAGCTTAACCAGCACCTTTATTATTTATCGCATTGGGGGAACCTTGATCGATTGTGGCCCGACCAATCAGTGGCGGGTGACCCGTGAGTTTGTGAGTGAAGCACCAGTCAAGGAGCTGTTGCTAACGCATCACCATGAAGATCACAGCGGGAATGCGGCAAAGATTGCCAAAGCCAATCGTCTTGTGCCCTATGCCCCAGAATTAGGCCGAAAAAAGCTGGCCAATGGGTTTCGTATTCCCCTGATTCAGCAGATTATTTGGGGGAAATTGGACCCTGTAGAAACACAACCGCTGCCTCAACAGATGACGCTGGTGAATGGGATGAACGTAACGGCCGTTCACACGCCTGGTCACGCCAAAGATTTACACTGCCTCTATTTCCCAGAGCCAGGTTGGCTCTTTACAGCCGATATGTTCATTGCACGAAAGATAAAGATGCTGCGCAGTGACGAAAATCTGCAGCATTTGATGGACAGCTTAGAAAAACTAATCACGCTTGATTTTGACGTCATTTTTTGCGCGCATCGTGGTCCTGTTGAAGAAGGAGCCCAGCCGTTGATTGATAAGCTTAACAACCTAAAACAGCTCTGTTACGAGGCTCAATCTCTTCACGAAAAAGGGGCTTCTGTTGAGCAAATTGTGGTAGAGCTATTGGGTCCAGAGGAGGCGATGGCCAGGTCTACAGGGCTCAATATTTCTAAGCGGAACATGATTCGTGAGGCGTTGAAGGTGGAGATTTAGGCGCTGGGTATCGGGTGGTAGGAAAGGTAGAAGTTGCAAGTTGCGAGTTGCAGGTTGCAATTCCCTCTCGCTCTATACTCTACACTCTAGCTCTCTAAACATTGAATAATGCCATCGTCTCTCATGGTGAGACCAAAAAATGGGGTGGGATCGAAGGTGTTCGCGATCTCGGTTTCGTTGAGGTAGGCTCCGTTGTTGTCTGACTTAACAATTGATAAATGAAGATGGCGGGACATATCCCGTTCGGCCGTGCCTGCCCAAGAACCTTGATACCCCAGCAGCGTACCTGCCTCCACAAACTTTTCGCGAGTACCGCGGGGAAATTCTTCAGAAATAAAGCTTTCCGTGCCGTCTTGAGACGCCATATGCGTGTAGTAAGTCCAAATTTTTTCGTCTCCCACAATGGCAGGCAGTTCATCAAAGTCTGGATGGCGAATGATAACCGCACTGCGCCAATGGTCTTCACGAGTTAAAAACCCATCATAAACGGCGTAGATGGGCGTGACGTTGTCTGCGCCATCGGGGCTAAAAAAATCGAAACCCGTGTGCTGATACAGCGGGGCCACCCCATCATTCCACGCTACCCCAAGATAACCCGAACTGGGAATGAGAAAGGGGGCGTTTCCACACCGTTCACCACCAATCAAGACCCAATCATCATAATCGGCAGGATTACTCATAAAAGGGCCAATTCGGCTGACGCGGGTGCGAAAGTTACGGCTAGCAAGAGAGATGTAGCTGAATACGGCGGCTACTGCCAATAATCCAACAAGCAATGTCCATCGTAACCATTTAGATCGAAGAATTTTTAACATAGTGCATAACTATATCAATAACGAGTAGGAAGCTGTAGCAGATATGGTTATGATTTAAGTAATTTTCAACAAATAACTTGCATAAAAAGTAACCAGATGAAAATCAGTTTCAGGAGAACAAAAACTTATACGAAGCTGTTTTACTTTAAGATACTTTTTGTTCTCCACCTAATCTGATTTTTAGACAGCTTTAGCTGTTTTTCGCGTTTGGCATGGGATAATGAATGTGCTAAAACTCAGCCTATGCGCGATCCAGTCAAGGGCTACTACCGTTTCCCTACCATTCACAAAAATCAAATTGTTTTTACCGCAGAGGGGGACCTCTGGCGTGTTGCGACCAAAGGGGGCGTGGCTCAACGTCTCACAACCCATCACGGTCTTGAAACGCATGCAGCTATTTCACCGGATGGGCAACTGATTGCCTTTTCTGGTCAATATGAAGGCCCTACCGAAGTTTACGTCATGTCGTTTGAAGGTGGACGGCCGTTACGCTTGACCTATGAAGATGAGCGAGCCATCGTAGTCGGTTGGACACCGGATGGAAAAATTTTATACCGCACAAGACGACACGCCACATTACCCAGCGCCCAACTTTGCTCAGTTGATCCCCAAACATTTGAACATCAAAGAATTCCTTTGGCTGAGGCCAGCGATGGGAACTTTGAAGAGGATTTAAAGACGATTTACTTCACTAGGCTGCCTTTTCAGGGGAGTTACACAAAACGGTACAAAGGGGGAACGGTACAGCAAATTTGGAAACATCGTGGAAAAAAGGCGGCTGTTCCCTTAACAGTGGATTATGAGGGAACGAGCAAAAACCCACTGCTGTGGAACGGCCGTATTTACTTCGCTTCAGATCGGGATGGCACCATGAACCTGTGGTCGATGACCCGCAACGGTAAGCGGCTTAAGCAGCATACCTTCCACAAAGCGTTTGATATTCATGATCCCAAGCTGCATAACGGCCGTATTGTGTATCAGTGGCAGGCTGATCTTTACCTGTATGACATTGAGAAAGACAAAACAAAGCGCATCGACATCTCGCTAGCCTCTGATCTTGACCAGAAAAGAGAACGCTGGGTCTACAATCCAATCCGTTATGTTAACTCATGGCATCCGTCACCAACGGGCGATCGCGTCGTATTTACGACGCGGGGCAAGATGTTTGTGCTGCCGGTTGAGCAAGGTCGGCGCGTCGAGGTAACGCCAGAGAATAACGGCCGTTTTCGCAACGGCCAATTTACCCCAGATGGCGACCATCTCTTTGCGTATTCTGACGAAACGGGTGAGCTTGAACTTTATCTGACCAAAGCCAATGGTTTGAGTCGCTCCGAGCAAGTCACCGCTAATGCAGATGTACACCGATTTGCCTCTGTTATCTCTCCTAATGGCAAATGGGTGATCTTTCATGACAAAAACCTTCGTTTATGGTTGACGAACCTTGTCAACAAAGAAACGTATTTGATTAGTGAGTCAAAAATCAACGGGTTTTATGGCCTTAGCTGGGCACCAGACAGTCATTGGGTTGCAGTGGTTGAATTGGGCGAAAATCGCATGGCTCAAATTAAGCTATTTAATGTTGAAGACCGTGAGCTAATACCGGTTACAAGCGATCGAACCATTAGTTACAGTCCGACTTGGAGTCACGATGGGCGCTGGCTGTACTTCTTATCAGACCGCACTTTCCACTCAATTGTGCCAACCCCTTGGGGCGCCAGGCAACCGGAACCGTTTATTGATGCCACAACGAAAATTTATGCACTTTCTCTACAAAAAGAGAATGTTTTTCCCTTTAGGCAGCTTAATGAAGTTGAGTTAGAGCAGCAGCGTTTGCGGGTAGAAGCGGAAAATCAGCGCAGGGCAGAAGCGGCTAAAGAAGAAAAGAATACGGCCGTATCCGAAGCTGAGACCTCTCCAGAAGATGACGCTAAATCGGTTGATGATCAGTCTCAAAAACCAAAAACTATCCCGATAGAGTTTGAAGGACTTTCCCAGCGACTGTATGAATTGCCCGTTGGGTCTGGCAACTATCGGGGGCTGTCTGCCAATGACAAGACGCTTTTCTGGGTGGATGTGATTCCAGATAGTAAGCCTATCTACCATTTGTACGCAATGGCGATTGATAATCAGGACCCTAAACCTGAGCGTATTGCCCGAGACGTAGCGTCCTATGATTTAACGATGGACGGAAAGAAGATTTTGCTTCGTCAAAAGCAAGCATTTTACATGATTGACGCTAAAGACAAGCCGCCTAAGCCGGATGATAAAAAGCGGATCGATTTAAGCGGCTGGCGGTTTAAGGTTGATTTGCGACAAGAGTGGCAGCAGATGCTGACAGAAGCGTGGCGACTAGAGCGGGACTACTTTTATGATACCAATCTGCACGGTATCGATTGGCAGGCTATTTTAGAGCGTCATCTTCCACTGCTTGATCGCGTAACCGATCGAGATGAGTTTAATCATTTGCTGGCTCAGATGGTGGGTGAACTGGCGGCACTGCATACCTATGTGCATTCGGGAGATTTGCGAAAGGGTCGTGACTATATCACATCTGGCGCACTTGGTATTCGCTGGTCAGAAGACGAGGCCAACGATGGATATCGAATTGATTATATGTATCGAACGGACCCGGATTATCCACATGCTCAAGGTCCCTTGGTTAAACCCCAGTTTGATGTAGCGGTTGGCGATGTGATTACAGAAATTAACGGCCGTTCTCTCCTCTCCGTACAGCATCCAGCTATCCTGCTGCAAAATCAGGCTAATCGACAAACGCGCCTTAAGATCAAGCCCATCGGAAAAGAAGTGGCTCCGTATGAGATCATCGTGAAGCCCGTTTCAGTGCATGCTGAACTGAATCTGCGCTACGATGATTGGGAGTATACGCGTCGGCTCCACGTGGAGGAAGCCACCCAAAATCGCATGGGTTACGTTCATTTACGGGCAATGGGGGAAAATAATTTTGAAGAATGGACCCGCAACTACTACCCCATATTTAATCGTCAGGGGCTGATTCTTGATTTGCGCCACAATCGGGGGGGCAACATCGATAGCTGGATTTTAAGCCGACTAATGCGCCAAGAATGGTTCTTTTGGGCACCACGCAAAGGGCAAACCTATTGGAATATGCACTACGCATTTAGAGGTCATATGGCCGTTTTGGTAAACGGCCAAACTGCTTCCGATGGTGAAGTGATGGCTGATGGGTTCCGTCGGTTGGGATTAGGTAAAGTGATTGGTACCCGCACATGGGGAGGCGAGATTTGGCTAACCCGAAACACGTGGCTGGCTGATAAAGGCATTGCCACGGCAGCTCAAATTGGTGTTTACAAAGATGGGGAATGGTTGATTGAGGGGCGAGGCGTCGAGCCTGACATCGTTGTAGATAACGATCCGTACGCGACTTTCCACGGTCAGGATGCCCAGCTTGACGCCGCCATTGCGCATCTTGAATCGCTCATTAAGGCTGACCCGCGAGAGGTTGAGAAACGGCCGTCTTATCCAGACAAGTCGTTTGATTACTTTACGTGATTTTCTAGCCACATATCACTTTTGAATAGCGCGGTGATAAATCACCCCGCAAAAGGTAAATGCGCCCTCTGGGCTTTTTGAAGCCCAGAGGGCGCCTAAAGAGTAGCCCCGTGATTTATCACTGGGCGGAGCAAACCAAAGTGATATGTAGCTAGAGTGATTTTTAACACGATGAGCGGCGGCTGAGCTTGTCGAAGCCAAAGCGGGGCAGCCTTAGTCATTGGTTGTTTAGCAGAGGGTGAAGCCTTCGACAGGCTCAGGCACCTAGTTGAGGGGGGTAATGAACTGTAGTGAGGGTAGCCAAGATTAGGCAATCCCCAATCCCCAATCCCCCGTCAATGCGTAAACAACCTTAACCCCGAAAAGATCAGCGTCATGCCATAGCTGTTGGCGGTTTTTATGACTTCATCGTCGCGAATGGAGCCGCCGGGCTCGATGATGTATTTGACGCCGCTGCGGTGGGCGCGGTCAATGTTGTCGCGGAAGGGGAAGAAGGCATCTGAACTGAGGGCAACGTTTTCAAGGTTGGCAAGCCAATCCGCCCTTTCTTCGGCAGTGAATAGCTCTGGCACAACCTCAAACGATTCCTCCCAATACGGCCGTTCCACCTCACCAATCTCATCGCTTACGAACATATCAATGGCATTATTCATGGCCGCGCGGCCAATTTTCTCCCTGAATTGGAACGCGAGCACGCGCGGATGCTGGCGCAGCCACCAGTTATCAGCTTTGCCACCAGCGAGACGGGTGCAGTGAATACGGGACTGTTGTCCTGCCCCCATGCCAATCACCTGTCCATCAACCGCGTAGCAAACCGTATTAGACTGCGCATATTTGAGCGCGGTGGTTGCCACAATGAGGTCGCGTTTAGCCGATTCAGGTAGGTCTTTACTTTCGGAAACAACGTTTTCTAATAGGCTACTGTTAATTTTGGCGTCGTTGCGCCGTTGCGAAAACGTAATCCCAAAAATTTGGCGCTGCTCTTCAAGCGGTGGGTCAAAATTGGGGTCAACCTGAATGATGGGGTAGTTTCCTTTTTTCTTCTTTTTGAGAATAGCAAGCGCTTCTTCGCTGTAGCCAGGGGCAATGACCCCATCTGAAATCTCACGGCTGATGAGCCTTGCTGTTGCTTCATCAACCACATCGCTGAGCGCCACCCAATCCCCAAAGGAGGACATGCGGTCTGCGCCACGAGCGCGAGCGTAGGCGGTGGCCAGCGGAGTGAGTTCAACGTTTTCGACAAAGTACGCCTTTTTGAGCTCGTCAGAGAGCGGCACGGCAACGGCCGTTCCAGCTGGGCTCACATGCTTAAACGAGGCGGCGGCGGGTAAGCCAAGCGTCTCTTTCAGCTCCTTAACGAGTGGCCAGCCGTGCAGGGCATCCATTAGATTAATGGTCCCCGGTGAGCCATTTAAAACTTTGATGGGCAGTTCGCTCTCAATTGTGAAGATTTGGGCTGGTTTTTGATGGGGATTGACCCCGTAGCGCAGCAGCTTTTGATGGTGGGTATGGCTAAAGGTTTGGCGGAAGTAGTCTGAGATGGCGGCGTCATAAACGGCCGTGTGGTGAAATCCCTTGAGCGCCAGCGATTGACGCGTTGCTTCATCAATTTCTTGACCTGTTTGCAGCTGGGCGAGAAGGTTGACATAATCGTTGGGATCGCAAACAATAGCTACGCGGTTAAAATTCTTCGCTGCCGCTCGAATCAGCGTCACACCGCCAATATCTATCTGCTCAACAGCATCAGCCAATGTGACATTGGGCTGAGCGATTGTGTCAGAAAATGGATACAAATTGCAAACGACCAGATCGATCATCCCAATCGCTTGGGCCTCTAAATCTGCCACATCTGAGGGAATATCACGAGCTAAAATACCGCCATGTACCGTGGGGTGGAGCGTTTTTACTCGACCACCTAGCATCTCAGGTGCGCCTGTTAGCTCTGAGACTTGGGTGATAGTCAACCCTTCGGATTGTAGTAGTCGAGCGGTACCCCCGCTAGCGATTAATTCAAAATCGAGTGCGGCTAAACCCCGCCCGAACTCGACAATGCCAGTTTTGTCATAAACGGATAAAAGTGCTTTTTTTGTCATAGGCTGAAGTGTAGCGAAGTAATTTACAAAATCAATGAGATGCCGAAAAATGAACCTTTCTTCAAAGTCCCTTTTCGGTTATGCTCTTGCTTGCTATTGTTAAAGAGATGAATTGCTGATGCTGTACAGATGTTTATTGGCCTTCTAGTCGGATAACTAGGATTGGTAAAGTGAAACGAAGTTCTTGCAATAAAACAACGGCCATAAACTTCGTTTCCTCGAAGTTCCGAAGCTTTTATCTGACGGGGTTTTCAATTTAGAAACTTCGGAACACTAAAGCCCTAAATTAATGCACTTTTGAACGTCAGTGATTATTATTATTTTGGATGGAAACAATGAAGAAGTTTGGGATATTTTTACTCCTAATTGCCGCATTAATTGCGTGTGGGGAGGCACCAGCCACCAACCTTGACCCTATTGAACCGCTCCCTGAAAGCGGTGATAATGCGGATTCGCTTAATCAAACGGACACGGCAGTATCTACAACATCAACATCGGTTCCGGCTTCTAGTGAAACGGTGAGCGAAGAGGGTGCCCCTGTTACCAGTGACGAGCCGCAACCACCTGAAAACGGAGAGGCAACAGCCCCTGCCGAAGAATCAAACATAGAATCTGCTGTTGACCCTGCCAATGAAGCAAAGGCTGCGGTTGCGGCTACCCCAGAACCTATTGTCGAGGAGACTATGGTCGAGGTCGTGGCAGAGTTTGAATCTCAACTTGATGAGGCGCTTAAAGCAGAAAGCGGCAGCGATCTAGCATTTGGTGGCTTTGAAACGGTTGAAACTCGCTCGATCAGTATGGTCGATGGCTCAGAACTTTTGGTTAGCTATTCGGTTGGTTTTCGCCCTTTTGAACCGCTGCAAAATCATTTTGTTTTATTGACTCAGCCTGCTGAAAATGGCTGGATTGAGTTAGGGCGGATTGAGTTAGATTTTCCTGACATCATGTTCCCAGATTCTTTAACCCTATTAGAAGAAAACGGCCGTTTGTGGCTCCAAGTTGCCAGCGGGGTGGGTGCCCACGGCGGCTGCTATGACGCCTTGCTGTGGGATGGGACCGCCTTAACTTCTAGCATTAGTCACTGCCATTCTAGCCCAGCCGGAGCCGGCAAGCTTGAAGACCTCAATGGAGATGGGCAAATCGATGCCTTGTTGAACAATACGAACGATTATATTTTTTGCTATGCGTGTAGCGTCCGCTTACCCAGTTACGAAGTGCGCACCTTCAATGGTTCATTTTGGGAGACGAAGTCCCTAGCAACTATCGAAACCGGTGATGAAACGGCCGTTAACCTTAACAACGAGGCCGTTGCTTTAGCCAATGCAGGTCTTTGGCAGGATGCTTCATTAACACTCGTGGAGCTTAACTCTGATGATCCTACGGTGGTTTGGAATCAAGTGATTGTCGGTATTTATGA
>JBCCFD010000301.1:0-9897 GCA_039029915.1 Chloroflexota bacterium | reverse complement strand
GCTGTCAAATAGGCCGCGGTTCATAAACGCTTTCTTGTTGACATAACTAGGGAAATCCCAGTAGTAGCCCTGCAGGCCGTCGGTCATGTGGGTGAAGTCAAAAACGGCCGTTTGGCTTTGAAACACCGGTTGGATTTGCTCGTCTTCAGGTGTGAGTACCTCAATCAGCCGCGCCACGCGCGCCTCGTCTTCCCATTTAAGATGGTGGCGCACAAAACTGCGCGAGCCGTCAGCCCCCACTACTGCTTTGGCATGAAACGTCGCTTTTTCCGTGACCACTTCCATGTAGTCGTCGTGTCGAATGATTTTTTTGACACCTTCACCCTGCCGGACGGGAATATCAAATGATTCGCACTGCTGAACCAGCCAATGATCAAACTCATCCCGCCGAATAATGCGAAAAACAGGGTCGCCTAAAAAAGAGTAACTTTTGTCTTGATAGACGAGCTTGACTTCCTTGACTTCAAAGCTGGCTGGCTCAAAAGGCAAGCCGAGATCCGCTAAAATGTTTTGTCCTAAATGGGTAATCCCACCGCCGCACAGCTTTTCACGCGGATGCACCGCTTTGTCTACAATCACAATGCGTTTGGCCCAGTTGGGATTGCTTTTTATTAGATGGAGTGCGGTCGACGTGCCAGCAGGGCCTGACCCAATGATAAGCACGTCAACTTTTTCTACTTCCGCCATGTTTTCTCCCGAATAGCTAAAGGCTAGAGTGTAGCGGCTCGCTTTCTGCAAGCTGTTGGTTGCAAGCAGAGGTGGAAAAATGCCTCTCTGTTTACTCTACACTCTAGCTTATTTACCTACGTATTATAGGTAACATTATAGCATGCGGCATGGCGATTGCCTGATCGGTACTCGGAAAATCTAAGGGTTCGGGTTGGCGGTTGCCGGCATTGTCGATGGCTAGGATGAGGAACTCGTAGCTTTGTTCGCTCTCGGGGGCAATGAAGTTGACGGCCGTTTCCAAAGTGCCGGTTAACCAAGGTGTCCAGCTGGTTGTGCTGATTGGATTTGTTGAGCTGATTGGGCGGTAGGAAACATCATATCCTTGGATGCCAGAAAGCTCATCTGAGCCGTTCCAAATGAGTCGATAGGCACCCGGCGCATACTCGTAAAAGGCCTGCACGGTGCTGGTGGGCACGGTTGTGTCAATGCCAAAGGTCAGCGTATCCGTGGTGACGATCTCCCCGGTGCCGGACACGATAGCGGAAACTCGCCAATAAAGCGACGCTGACTCTTCGCTAAAGGTGTGCGTGTAACTGATTGGATCAGTTGCCCAACTGCGATCAACGATTGTTTCTGTAAACGTTGGTGAACTGCTAATTTGTAGAGTCGTAGTAACCGCTTGAGCGGCGTTGGAGTTGTTCCATTCAAAGTTGACATCGAGATCGTTTTGCCATGATTCATTGGTGGGAGAAACGGCCGTTATCGACGGCGGCATCGCCTTAAACCGCAGATCATCAACCCACAAGCCGAGATTATCATCTGTCGTTGTCAAGTCGGATAGATAGATGTGATTTGGACCATCAGGTGAGAAATAATAGCTGCCCAGTCGAATCCAGTTGCCAACCTCTGTGTTTTGGTCAATCACAACCGAATAGCTGCCAATATCGTCGGTAATTTCATAATTGGCTCCACTCGTTTCTGCTCGATTCGTTAAGCAATACGGCACGCGAACTTCTACCTCGTAATACCCTTCTGTTGGAACGTCAAGATTCCATTCAGCCCAGTGATTGCTCGCATTCGAATTGGTCGTGGATAAAGTGTAGTAAGAATGAATATTATTGCCACATTCATCTGGCCCGACAGCCCAAGCGGCTGCACTCAAGGTAACATTAGCGCTGCGTTCATCAACAACGGTGTACTTGTTGGTGAGACCAATATTTGCCGCAACTCGATCCACAAGGGTGGGGATTAAATTGTGGGCTTGGTCGCCTGGGCAAACAGTTGTGCCATAGACGTTGCGGTGCCCCATAATGTGAGGCAGGCCCCAGGGGATGTCAGGGAGCGTGGCGGTGGCGTCAAACACATCAATATCCTGCTGGTCGGCTTTCCAAGAAAGCAGCTCTACTAAAGAATCAACCATAGGTTCTGGCGGCTCAATGCCAGGGATATCATGAGTAGGTTCGGTAAAGGTGCCTAATAATGCAACGCCCATACTGCCTAGGTTTGCGCCTGAAGCGTGGGTGCCTTTCACGTCGAGCGTTTCAAAATCTTCATTCATATGCCCTTCGTAAATGACACCATTCATATCAATCATATAATTGTAGCCAATGTCTCCCCAGCCGCGGGTGTAGGTGTGAAAAGACCAAATGGCGCGAACGGTGGCAGCCCAATTTGCTGATTCATTAGATGAGACGGTATGGTGGACCACCATGTGGGTGGCGGGTGAATACTCTAAATCATTGGTGTAGTCGCAGTCGTCATAAAAACACCACACTTCCCGACTGATCACGGTGGGGCGCGCATAATTATCATCGTTTGCACGCCCTTCCTGTGCGGCATCAATAATCGCCTGCTGCGCTAGCATTTCTTCAGCCGAAGGCCCACCCGTTGAGTCAATAAAGACAAGGGTAAGCTCTTGTACAACAGGCTGGGTAAGGCTGTTGTAGCGGCTCATGCTGATACTAAACTGGACGTGGGTGTGACGGTCGTCAGCTAAGGGAACAATAACCAGTTCACCAATCTCGAATGTGTCACTCTCCAGTGTCCAATCGCCGTGCGTGTGGGAATGCTTCCACTCGCTCCAGCTGCCGTTCGCCGTTTTTGAGCGCATTTGTACATCCATGCTGCTTCCGTCAGGCATATCTGCTGTCCATTGGGGGATTACCACGTTGAATGAGAGGGGGGCTTCAATGATAGGGGATGTGTAAATTGTTGTAAAGGCATCATCCGCCATCATCAACCCAGCGGTTGAGACGGCAAAATCATAACCCTCTCCAGATGTGAAATCTTCCCCTGAGAAGGTTAGTTCTTCAATAATTGGCTCATAATAACCAGAGGCAGGTGCAGTAAATGAGGATACAAACAAAATGGCGAGAGCAAGTCCGATCACGCCACCGGACAATAGCTTAAATTTCATATAATACTCCAAAAGAATTTATTGATACGCTTATTGTTGAATCAATCACAGCTTCCCAACACGTGAAGTGATTGACTCCCTTCCAATACAAAACGCTTAATAAAAAATTACTTTAGCCCTCGTAGGCATGATGTTATCAGCGTGAGAAAACGCAAGCGGTATAAAAACAGTGAATTTCTGGCTCATTAGGAGAAAGGTCCTAGAAAGTTGGTGTATTCTATTTTTTAGGACATCATGTAAGATGAACTGTAGATTTCGTAGGGTAATAATGCTTAAGTGAAACGAAGTTCCTGTTTTGAATAAAACGACGGTTATAAACTTCGTTTCCTCGAGGTTCCGAAGCTTTTATCTACCGTGGTATTCAATTTAGAAACTTCGGAACACATAAGTGAAACGAAGTTCCTGTTTTGAATAAAGCGACGGCTATAAACTTCGTTTCCTCGAGGTTCCGAAGCGTTTATCTACTGTGGTATTCAATTTAGAATCTTCGGAACACATAATGAGCAACCATAAATAATGTATGGAAATGATGGATGCTCTGCTATTGACCTAGCCGTTTTAAAAGGGTTCTTAGCGTCGCGAAATTTCTTAAATGACAACTATGAACAAAAACCAAATTTTTTTTAGCACCATCGCGCTCGTTATCCTGTTCGTTATGATGATTGTTGGTACGTATTTTTCTTTCACGGTGCGGGTGCCGGGAGCGAATGATTTGTATCCTCGCTGGCGAGGGGCTCAGCTCTATTGGTTAGAGGGGGTTGATCCTTACTCTGTTGAAGCAACGGAGGCAATTCAGCGAGATATGTACGGCCGTTTAGCGGAGCCGGATGAAGACCAAGTGCTGTTTGTTTATCCATTTTATGTGGTGTTTCCACTCTTGCCGCTGGTTGGCTTGCCGTATGCGTGGGTGCAGGCGGTTTGGCTGGTAGTGCTGATGTTTTCGCTAGTGGCTGGTGTCTTGATGGGGGTACAGTTTTTAGAATGGAAGATGCCGCTGTGGTTAACGGCCGTAACGCTTTTGTGGGCCATCATTTATTACAGCAGCACGCGCACCATTATTCTTGGGCAATTTGCTGGCGTTGTTTTTGTTTGCTTAATAGGGTGCCTGCTCATGTTAAAGCATGAGCGGGATTTGACGGCTGGGGCTTTGCTTGCCTTATCCACCTTTAAACCTCAGATGGTCTTTTTGGTCATTCCGGCGCTGCTTATATGGGGCTTCGGGCAAAAACGGTGGCGCTTTTTGGGCAGTTTTATCGGTTGGATGGCTGGGTTAGCGGGACTTTCCTTTTTGCTTGAGCCAAGATGGCTGGTTAGCTTTGTTGAACAGGTATTTGCCTATCCGGGCTATACCGTTATTGGTAATCCGATTCAGATATTGACCACTTATTATTTGCCACTGGGTGATCGCGCCGGCGCTGGTGTTGACATAATCGCTAGACTTGGTTTGTTGCTGTGGATGGGTTGGCTTTGGCGAGATTTGGGAAAAACGGCCGTTCAATCAAAACAGTTTCTATATATTATGTCAATCACTTTCTTGGTCACAAACCTCGTTGTGCCGGAAACAGCCACGACCAACTACGTGATGCTATATCTGCCGCTGCTTTGGGGATTAAAATATATTTCGGAGCGATGGCAGTGGGGAAACTTTAGCGTGACTCTTTTTTATGGGGTTAGCTTTATCCTGATTTGGGCACTGTTTATTCTCTTGATTGATGGGGATTCCGAAAGCCCAATGATGTTCCTGCCGCTGCCCTTTGGTTTATTAGCCATGCTAACTCTTGCTCGTCAAAAACTTTTACATGAAAGCCTAAAAGTAGCTTAATAAAGTATCGACTCACCGCTGGTTTTCACCGAGTAAACGGAAAGCTTGTACCAGAATCTATTTCAAACAACTTTTTTCCGTTTATCTAAAAATTTATGATTCAAAATCAAAATAACCTCATCAAGTGGGGTCTCATCACCGTTTTTATCCTCTGGTTCTTTTTTATCGTTGCCAGCTATTTTGTGGTGTATAAGCCGTTTAGTCCTTTGCTGTTGGTACAGCTTTCAGAGTTTGTCCTCTTACCGGCTGGGTTTTCGCTGGGTGCCGTAGCCGATCTGCTTTTTAATTTGGCGTTTGGCGTTTGGTTTTTGTTTGTGGCTTTGGGCGTGGGTACGGTGATTTGGGGCTTTGTGGGCAAAACGGCCGTTTCTCCCAAAACGACACCGCTCGAACACGCCCTCTTCTCAATTGGGGCTGGTGTGGGGGCCATTGGACTACTTGTATTGCTCATGGGGGGACTGCGACTGTTAAACACGCTGGCATTATCGATTCTGGCGATTGGGTTGACGCTGGTGACGCTAACGGCCGTAAAACAGATGCCTAAGCTATCCCTGCGACAAGCCCGAGGCACGCTGGCACGACCGGCTTTGCTTTACATAACCGTCGCGCTGTTTTTTGTACTTACTTTAGCTTTACTACCCCCCACCAACTGGGACGGGCTTTTTTATCATCTTAAAGGGCCAAAGCTTTACCTTGACGCGGGGCGTATTTATGGGGGCGTCAACATCCCCCATCTGAGCTTTCCCTCCCTTTTCCAAATGAACTTTTTGCTGGGGATGGCGCTGCGTGGCGACATTGCGGCTCAGTTGATTCATTTCACGTTTATCCCGTTGCTCGCAGGCTTGGTTTACAGCATGACGGTCCAAATTTTGGGCGGGTCGGAAGGCGGAACGGCCGTATTGTTTTTGCTTGCCACCCCCATGGTGCTCACCCTAGGCGCCTGGACCTACAATGATTTAGCCTTGGCCTTCTACAGCGTAGGCGCACTGTATGCATTTTTACGCTGGCAACAGAGCGAAGCAAGGTTTTGGCTCATTTGGGCGGGGCTGTTTGCTGGGTTTGCCATGAGTATGAAATATACAAGCTTTATGACGCCCCTGTTCATTGGGCTGATGCTGCTGTGGCAAGCACGGCGTGACTGGCGTAAACAATTGCCCAATGTAGTGCTTTATGGCGTGGTGGCGTGGCTGGTGGCCCTGCCGTGGTTTATCAAAAATGGTATTTTGACAGGGAATCCGTTCTATCCCTTCTTGTTTGATGGGCAGTTCTGGGACGAGTTTCGCTCGATGGCCTATTCTGAACCGGGGACAGGGATCGGATTCGATATCATTGCTCTGCTGAAACTGCCGTATGATATGACGCTTGCTCTGCAGGATGCTAGCCGCGATGGGCTAGCTGGGGCGTTTTTTCTAGGCTTTTTGCCGCTGATTCTGTTCTATATTTTTGCTAAGGTCGGTAAACGGCCGCTTAAACCAATGCGTCCCATAATGCTCTTTGTGCTGGCTCATTATCTGGTTTGGATGGCTGGGGTGATTAACTCGCAAGCGCTGTGGCAAGTGCGTCTTTTCTTACCCGGCTTGGTCGCCTTGATTCCACCGATGGCGTGGGTGTATGAAGCGATTCGGGAGTGGGACCATCCTCAATTTTCTCTGCGAAACTTTATGAATTTAGCCTTGGGCTTTGTGCTGTCGATGTTGCTGTTGACCCAGTTTTGGGGCTGGCTTTCCGTTCAGCCTTGGGCGTATCTGACGGGCACAGAAACAAGAGACCAATTCTTGACGCGGAATCTGGGGACGCATCATGCTGCGATGGTGGAATTGAATGAGATGCTGCCAGAAACGGCCGTTGTCCAGTTCCTTTGGGAGCCACGAAGCTATTACTGTGACCACGACTGCCGCCCTGACTCAATATTAGATGAGTTTCCCCATTTGGTTTACCTGCATGAGAACGCTGAAAATATCCATCAGGCTTGGTTAGAAGATGACGTGACGCATGTCTTGATTTGGCAAGATGGCTATGAATTTATTCTGGAAGAAGATCGGCTAAACGCACAGCAGCAGGATGTGATCCTACAAACCCTCATTCAAAATCATCTAAGCCCAATGAGTAGCGAAGTCGACCTTGGGTATGAATTTTATACAGTTAACAATTAAGCTTGATCAAATATCCATCAATAGGGGGTGAAGTTAGTTGAATCATAAACATCTGATGAAATGGAGAGTCACCACCTTAATCTTACTGCTTGGCACATTTTGCATTTTTATTTTTTCAGGGTGTCAGGAGGCATCGATTGGGGGTGAAACCATCGATCAACCGACAATTGTTTCACAAGAACCAACGCAAGAACAGGTTAGTATTGTTGAGGCAACATCAACCGCAACTAATGTTCCATTGCTCACAAATACACCGCTTGCCACAAATACTCCAATACCACCATCCTCAACGCCACCCCATCTCCACCACCGACCTCATCGCCAACCCCATTACCAACAGCGACTCCCATCCAAACAGATTTTCAGTTGGCATATCAAACTGCGGCTTTGATTCAGATTGGTACTTTAGAAGAGCATCGGGACGTGCTTGATGAAATAAAAGTCTCCTCAAATAGTCGATTTCTGGCGTCGGTTGATTATGCTAATCAGGTGATTGTTTGGGATGTAGAAACACAGGAGATTAAATTTCAAATTGATCAAATGGTAGAAGGTGCATATGCCACCGGATTTTCAGCAAATAGCCGGACGTTTGCCACGATTGAACAGGAAGAAAATCGGCAGCTGCTTGTGTTGCGAAATTTATTTACAGGCGAGATTATCCAATCACTATCTTTAGGCTTTGATAACCGTCTTCCTAGTACGATTGAATTTGATCCTAGGGAATCGATTGTGGCCGTGTCTGGTGAACAGGTCTTTTTATTCTGGGCGTATGATGAAGAGGTTGAATATTCATTCTCAGCCCCTTTGGGCTCTCCTCCACTTGATTTAGCATTTTCCCCTGATGGAAACCTTGTTGCAGGAGGTTCTTGTTCCCGAAATGATTGCTTGGAAAATGGTAAAATCGTTATTTGGGAGCATGAAACTGGGTTTATTAAACATGAGATTGTGGCGCATGACAGCCCTGTTTCCCGAGTGAGGTTTTCGCCAAACGGCCGTTATTTAGCCACCTCAAGTAGTGATCAATTTGTGAATGTTTGGGATGTTGAAACTGGTGAGCTTTTGATTGCCATTGATGGGAGGCAGCCGATATTTGATATGGTGTTTACCCCTGACAGTTTAGGGGTGTGGACAGTGGGTGCCGAGCTAAATCTTTTTGAAATTGAAACAGGGGTTCCTGTTTTTACAGCTCAATTTTCAGGCTCTACGATCGGCATTCTCAGCGAAGGAACCCAACTGGCCGTTGGCGATTCTCAAGGGGCTATCAGTCTGTTTTTGATTAATCTAGAAGCGGAATAAAACCGCATCAAATTACGTTTGCCGATGTAGAGGGAGCGTGCAGCATCTAAAAGAGCCACCCGTTTTTGGTGGATCGGTATACGGTACTTCGATGACCTCTAGCCCCCGATCTCGTAAAATTTTATTGATCCGCATGGATGTCGGTCTGGAAACGACAATTTCCGGGGAAATTGACAGCACATTGGTGGCTAGGCTTTGTTGTTCTTCCTGGGTGACTTCAATGGTCTCATACGATTCCCGCAAAGCGGCCGGTAAATCTCTTAACCCGTCTGGATAAATCAGGGCAAAATGATTGCCAACGGGTAGAAATGAGCAATCGAGATGAAGGACATCTTCTCCATCGTCCAAGCTGGATAGATTGACCGGTACGATCTCATAGTCTGGCAAATATTGCATGAGCCAAGCTGCCCCCTTGAGCGTGGTGCGCTGACCAATGCCTACAAATACTTTGCCTTTGTCGACGACCACATCTCCCCCTTCAACGACAATATCCTCAGGCGCAAAAATAATTTCTGAATCTTTTGGAAACTGTTCAAATAGCTGAGAAATGCCCCGCCACTCCAAGCGGCGGCTTTCGGCGGCCATGGTGGTGACTATGAAGGTGCTACCAATAACGAGGCCAATATCGCGCGTCATCATTTGGTCAGGCAGATAGGGAAGCGGACGGGGCTGGAAAACGGTGACACCATGCTCTTCAAGCACATCCTTGAAATTGTTGAGCTGTTCCGTGACTTTGTCTGGCGTCGGGCTATTTTCCCCAAAATAATATTTTTTTTGCGTTTCGTTGATGATTTCAGGTTCTACTTGTAAAAAGTTGTCGGGATAACCGAGGATGACAGATTTAAGAACGGCCGTTTCTGAATTAACAAAAATTTTCATAAGCTAATTATTCCACAGCCTGCCAATGTGCCAAACCATATTAAAAGGTGACCACAACATTGCCCCATTTCCGCCCGTTATCAACATATCGATGGGCCTCAGCAATTTGAGTCATTGGATAAGCGCGATCAACAACTGGGTTAAACTTTCCTGCTTCGATGTGGGTTTTTAGAAGTTGCATATCCTGCGCTGACCCAGACACGACAGTCCCAATCACCCGCTGTTTTCCGAATAGGGTTGTCCATACCGTTTGAAAAATAATCGGCAGAGAAAGCGCCAAAGTGATGTAAGTGCCATCTTTTGCCAAAATGGAGCGACATTGCGCAAATGAGGTTTTGCCGACTGCGTCAAAAATTAGATCATATTTTAAGGTTGCTTCTTTTGTAAAATCTCCTTTTTTGTAATCAATGACATCATCAGCCCCAACTGATTTAACCCTGTCTACCTTTTCGGTGCTGCAAACGGCCGTAACTTGGGCACCAAATGATTTTGCCAGTTGAACGGCTGCCGAGCCGACGCTGCCCGATGCGCCATAAATTAGAACACGCTGTCCTTTTTGAATACGTCCTTTGTCACGTAGAAAAACCAAGGCGGTTGTTGCGCCAAAGGGAACGGCCGTTGCCGCTTCAAATGTGATACCATCAGGCATTCGGGAAAGAGCT
>JBCCFD010000300.1:0-9901 GCA_039029915.1 Chloroflexota bacterium | reverse complement strand
TAAATCGATCAGCCCTTCTCGACCCGAGGCTTCGTACACCGTGGCGGTACCTAATTCAGCTAGGCGCTTAATTTTTTCTATCTCGTTCATTTTTGTGCCTTTTAATTACAACCCTTTAAACACCCACGGCACCAAGCGCTGATGGGCTTCGGCAAACTTCACCGCGTGCTTGCCAGAAATGCGGCGGGCATGATTGCCCCGACGGGAAGCTAGTTCGGTGTAATAGTCTATCAAATATCCCTGCGCTGACATGACGTTCATCGCTTTGACTTTCTTGTCCATCACTGGCGTGATATCAATAAAGGTGTTGGGAACAAACTCAGACAGCTCTGGCTGATGAGGTTCAAATGAGTACCAGTCAGGCGGGGTAATGCGCTTGAACGCACTGGCCACGCCTGCGCCAGAGGCAAGAAGGCGAGCTTGCTTAACTGCTTCATAAGCCACAGGGTGATCGGGATTGAAAGGATCAACGGCCGTATGTGTCAAAATCACGTCCGGCTGCTCCTCCAAAATAATCCGCACTAGTTCATCCAGCGCCGCCTGGGTAATCACCAGCGGGTAATCCCCCAAATCCAAGCAGCGAAACGCTGCTCCGACATAACCGGCCGCCTCTTCAGCCATCTCATGCCGAATCCGCTTGACATTCTCAACCGTCTGATTGGGATTCTCTCGCCATAAATTGCCAGACTCACCGCGCTCTCCGTAGCTTAAAGCGAGCACCGTCGCGCTCCCCCCTTGTTCAACCGTCACCCCGATCGTCCCCGCACTGCGCCACAGAAAGTCAGCCGAATGTGCGCCAACGACAAGTAGTTTTTTCCCTTCCATATCTGCTCCAAATTAGCATTTCAACATTTCAGCAGGCTCGCTGACTCGCTGACCGGCTGATAAAGTGAAACGAAGTTCCTGCTTAGAATAAAACGACGGCTGCAAACTTCGTTTTCTCGAGGTTCCGAAGTGTTTATCTAACACATTTTTCAATTTAGAATCTTCGGAATACTTAGCTGAGGGGTGTGCATACCCACCGGTGGATTAATCCACCGGTTAGCGAAAGAAACCTGCTCAAGCAGGTTAGGGTCACCCATTTTCAGGCTAATCCAACATGATTTATCATGTTTCACCGCCTAGCTGGGGAATTCATTCCTCACTGAATGAAAGTATGCAAACCCCTCACTTAGCTATTCAACAGGTGGTGTCCCGTGCGTATGAAAACTCTGCACCGTTTGCAAACCCCACGCTTGTCCCTTCTTGCGCTCATCCTCGCTCCAGCGGATCGTTTTCCAATCGGGCGCCATGATGAGGCGGGCTGTCGCGTTGGCAATTTCAAACCGATTCCCACCCGGTTCGTACACATAAAGAAAGAATGTTTGTTGAATCGCGTGTTTGTGAGGGCCCGTCTCAATGAACACCCCATTTTCCAAGCAAATATCGGCTGCTAGTAGCACTTCTTCACGGCTGTTGACGACATAGGTCATGTGATGAAAACGGCCGTTTACACCCATGTGATCTTCCGTAATCGCCAAATCATACGATTTATTATTCACCGAAAACCAAACCCCTTTGTCAGTGCCGTCATTAAACGTAATCACCTCAGTCAGCCGCGCACCAAGAATGTCCATATGAAAATCACGAATCGCCGGGATATCTTTAGCCAACAGGTTAAGATGATCAAGCCGCCGCAAATTAACGCCTCGCCCGGGAAACTTAGCCGCTTGATTTTTGAGGGCGGGCTTATCCGCTGCACCGTGCTGATACCACTCCGTGTCAAAATAGATTTCAACATTGTGCCCATCAGGAGTGTTGAAAGTATACGTTTTGCCGTGTCCCAAATCACCATCCGTCCAGCCCTGGCCCAATCCGGCTGCTTCAATCGCAGCCACCCGCCGCTCTAGTGCCTGCGGGCTTCGGGCGCGCCATGCAAAGTGGCCCATGCCGGGTTTGTCGGCCGCGGTGAGCTTTAACGTGTGGTGTTCATAATCATCATAGGCTCGTAGGTAGTAAGAATCACCTTGTTCCGCTGAGACGGTCATCCCCATAATATCTACAAAAAATTTTAGGCTCTCATCTAGCTTAGGCGTCAACATCTCAACATGGGCCAGATGGGCGATGTCCCAGATTGGTTCAGCTTCCATTTTTCCTCCAAATTTTAACAACCTTATTTCAACAGCTTCTCAGTGACATACCGCTCGAGCGTCATCGGTTCACCGGGGAATTCAGACGCTTGAAGCGGCACATTCGTAAAGGGGCTTGTTTCAAAATACCAGCGACGCGAGGCGGGCACGCCCCAAATACTAGACCGTTTTGTGTTGGAAAGCGGCCAGCGCATCGGTTCATGGTCGATATCTATCATTTGGTAGTGGGCGTCGTAAAACTCCATCCGATGCCCATCTGGATCGCGGAAATAGACAAACATGGCGTTGCCAATACCGTGACGAGACGGCTGGCGATCGATAATGTCTTCAAGCCCCATGCTGCCGACAATATCACAAATGTGCATGATGGTGCTGGTCCCTTTTGATTGCATCGCAAAGTGATGCAAGGCAGGGCCCTTACCAGCCGTAAAAACAATATCGTGAGGATTTCCTTTACGCTGCAGCCACGTGCCCCAAAGCTGGGAGCCATCATCCGAATCGGTGTATTCAGAAATACGGAAGCCAAGCTCCGTGTAAAATTCGGTCGCCCGAGCCACATTTTGGCAGGGCATTTGAAAGTGATCGAGTACGCGAGGGTGTCCACCTCGATGATGCTGAAATTTGTCGTGGAGGCTTGGCACCTGAGCCATACACGCACACAGTTCAACGGGCATTCCGTTGGGGTCTTCAAAATGCAGCGTTTTGCCTTGGAACGGCACTTCAACCCAGCGACAAGGCGTCCCGTTTTCATTAAACCACGCATACGCCTTGTCGAGGTCTTCATCCATGAAAACGCGTAACCCAATGCGGTCTACAGTGCCGGGTTGGTCGCTTTGTCGAAGCACGACGCTATGATGAGCCCGTTCGTCTATCCCGCGCAGGTAAAGGGAATCAGCAGTTTGCTCAGTTAAAATTAAGCCGAGCATGTCAACATAGTGCGCTTTGCTCGCCTGTAAATCACGAACGGTTAGCACAACGTGGCTGGCCCGGGTGATGTTAAATGGGGGTTTGTAGTTGGTTTGTGGGAGGGGCATAGGAGTTCCTTTTGAGTTATGAGTTTTAAGCCGTCGGTCGTTGCGGCGTGGAAAAGTGGCAAAGTGGCAGGTGGCAGGTAGACATCACAATCAAGTTATCGCTCATCTTTTCACATTTTCATCCTTCTGCCTTCATCCTTCTGGCTTTTAGTGTACTTCACCGCGTACGATGGGGGAGTCAACAATAACGTTAATGAGGGCTTGCTGGTTATTTTTAACGGCCGTTACTGCCCGTTCCAAAGCCCCCAACAGCTCAGATGGCTTTGTGACCATCTCGCCATAACCACCAAACGCCTCACACACCTTGTGAAAGTCAGAATATTGGCCCAAACTCGTCAATGGGGGTTCTGGCTCTTCAAGATCAGCATACCAGCGGTTGGTATGGTTAGCGACCGTAGCCCATTTGCCATTGTTATAAATAACCGTAATAAACGGCAGGTTTTGTGAGGCAGCCACAGAATGAGCTGCCGTTGGATTGCCAAAGTAGTAGCAACCATCCCCTGTGGCTATAAGCGGAATTTTGTCGGGTTGAGCCAAGCGCACGCCCAGCGCATTGCCTAATCCCCATCCCAAACCGCCTGCATTTGAAAGGCTATAGTAACTTCCAGGCTGATCATTGGGTAGAAAATCGGCGTCTAGATCAAACTCACGCAATACCACGAGATCGTTATGCTGAGTGGCTAATTCAGCAATGCAGTGGGATATCCAACCAAAATTCATGACGTCATTTTCCTGACTGCGAGAAACTTGTCTGGCTCGTTTATCTTCCTTGCTCTGTCTTTTTTCCTTAGCCCAGACCTTTCTTGATTGAGCCATACTTGCTTTGGGCGTAGGGACGGCTTTTTCCAGCGCGTTTAAAAAGGGTATGATGCCGCTTGTAATATTTAAGTCTGATTGGTGACCTCGACGCGGATAGCGTTGAAAAACTGGGTCTGGCCCCACGTGCACGACGCGGCACCCATCGCTAGGGCGAGCGTGGAGCGGCATATACGGCACATCTGTTTCCAAACTGATCACCAGATCAGCATCAGGCAGAGAGGCATGAGGATTGTTGCCAAGATAAAGCTCATGCTGAAATGGAAAATGAATCGATCTTTGCAGAAGCGCAGTAATGGGCACTGTTTTACTTTCGACGAGGGAAACGAGAGCAGGTAGGATGCGTTCATCTCGACTTGTGCCGCCGGTAATTAGCAACGGCCGTTTCGCATGCGCCAACCATTCTGCTAATCGAACTATCGCGGCTGGGTCGGGTTGAGGCTCCGTGTTTTGGAGGGCAGGCTGGATGGTTGTGGACATCTCAAACTGACGGTCCACCACTTCTGGCACAAATGTTAGATAAACTGGCCCTTGTGGATACGAAGTCGCCATCTGCACAGCCCGTTTCAAAATCAGATCGATTTCAAACACATTGTCGCTGCTAATTTGATAATCCCATTTCACATTTTCACGAACTATCCCGCCCTGATCAAACATCTCTTGGCCCCAGTGAATAAAGCCTGGTTTGCTGCGATGATCGTGCTGTTCGGTAACGGGCGCGCGACCGGCAATGACGATCATGGGAATTTGAGCCCGATTGGCATTGATGATCCCCATTAGCGCATTGGCTGTCCCCACATTGGTGTGCACAAAAATGACCTGCGGTTTGCCGGTAGCGAGATAGTATCCATTCGCCATATTGATAGCCACATTTTCATGAGGAATAGTCATAGGCATGGGCACATCAACGCCCAGCTTTCCCTGCTGCTGAAATCGGCTTAGGCTGGCAATGATTGGCGGAAAATCGGTGCCCACGTTGCCAAAAATATAATCAATGCCTAGCTGTTTTAAGGCCATCAGCAGGGCGTCCGCCCCATACATCAATTTTTTCTCACTCATTATTCCTTCTCCAATATCAAATCGGCTGCCTTTTCAGCAACCATAATTGTGGGGGCATTGGTATTGCCCGTCGGTACGGTTGGGAAAATGGAGGCGTCCACAACGCGCAGCCCGTCAACCCCATAAACGCGCAATTGGGGATCAACAACGGCTGTTTCATCGACCCCCATCTTGCACGTACAGCTTTGATGATGATTCGTTCTCGTTCGGAAACGAACATACTGTTCCAACGAGTCGCCCGTCACCGCTTCTCCCGGATAAAGCTCAACATCACGCCACTCATCTAGGGCGGCCTGCTTGGCAATCTCGCGGCACATTTCGATGGACTGCATCATAATTTCGACATCCTTTTGGGCACTAAAGTAGTTGGGATCGAGAAACGGCCGTTTTTCAGGATCAGCCGACTGCAGTTTAAACTGCCCAATGCTGTGCGCCCGCACCACCGACGCCATCAGCGTAAACCCGTGTGCTGGTCCCGACATATCTGGCTGATAGTTGGGACCGTGAAAAAAGAGCGGTTGGCTATTCGGCACGACACAGGCTGCTTCTGTTTTTGCAAAAAGCTGGCTTGTCATCACATTCAGCCCTTCCAGCGCTGGCGGCACCGGTTTTGGAGAGGCAAAAATTAACGGACACAACAAATGGTCTTGGAAATTCTGCCCCACCCCGGGCAAATCAACTTTCGGCTTCACACCCACTCGTCGTAAATCATCAGCATCACCAATGCCAGATAGCATCAATAGGTGTGGCGACGCAATTGCGCCCCCGCTCAAAATAACCTCTCCATTGCAAAAAATATCCTGCGAACGCCCATCCTTCACATACCGTACACCATGACAGCGTCGTTCATCAAACAGCAGCTTGTGAGCCATTGCACCAGTTAAAATAGTGAGGTTCGGTCGATTGGCAACCGGATGCAAAAATGCCTGAGCCGTGCTGTGCCTCACGCCATCTTTAATAGTGAGCTGGCAGTGACTCACCCCCCACTGTTCTTTGCCATTATGATCCGGATTGTATGGATGCCCAGCCTGTACGGCCGCTTCAACAAGTGCTGCATGGACTGGATGTGGCTCATATTTCGAAATAACCCGTAGCTCACCACCGCTACCGTGAAACGCACTCTCGCCTTGGTCAAAATCTTCTGACTTTTTGAAATAAGGCAAAATAGAGTCGTAATCCCAACCGTAACAGCCACCATAGGCCCACATATCATAATCCAGCCGATTGCCACGAATATAAATCATGCCGTTTAAACCGCTCGATCCACCAAGCACCTTGCCACGCGGCCAGCGGTGGGCCACGTTCAGGCCGTGCTCCTGGGGTGCCGTTACAAAGTCCCAATTTTCTGGAGCATTGATCAGATTTAAAACATTTCGAGGATCGTGAATATCTGGATTTGTGTCCGCTTCACCAGCTTCCAACAGTAAGACTTGGCAATCGGGATTGGCACTGAGGCGATTTGCTAAAACACAGCCCGCAGACCCAGCCCCAATAATGATGTAATCGATCAATTTTTCCTCCCTCGATAAATGCTGATTACAATTTAAGTGGTAAAAATTTCAATGTCAGCTGTCAAAAACGACCTCTCCCTCAAAAATCGTTTTAACCACCCGTGTTTCTCCAATTTCATCAGCGGGGATTTCGAATAGATTGCGGTCAAGAATGATCATGTCTGCATATTTACCCACGGCGATTGAGCCACAGACATCGTCATGACGCGCCGCTTTAGCACCATTGATCGTAAAAATTTCTAGCGCAGTGGGCAAATCGATCGCCTCATTTTGACCCAACGGCTCCTGAATATGCCCCTCAGGATCGCGGCGAGTGATGAGGGTTTGGATACCAAGCCAATGGTTGAAAGTGGGACTCATGGCGGGCCAATCTGCTCCAGCAATCATGCGTGCGCCTGACCGATGGTATGAACCAATCGGCCAGCTTTTGTCTAATCGCGCCTTGCCTACCAGTGGCAAAAGCGCGCCATCTTTACCTCTCGAAGGATGCCACAGCTTCGGGCAAAGATCGGGGACCGCGCCCAATTGGGCAAACCGGGGCAGATCGTTTGGATGAGCGTTTTGCGGATGGGCAATTTCATGACCAAGGCCAGAATCACCGTTGGCAAGGCGCGCCGCTTCAATGGCATCAAGCGCGGCTCTAAGCGAAGCATCCCCAGTGGCATGCATTTTGACAATCAACCCTTCACGATCAAATTGAATCAGTATTTCTTTTAATTCTTCTCGATCAACAAGAAGCAACTCATAAGGGTCATGGGTTTCAGGATCATCCCCCAGATAGGGGTCAAGCATGCAGGCGGTTTTGGCAACGGGCACGCCATCAAGAAATAATTTCAAAAAGTTGACTTTCACCCGTTTACCGGCAAACTGCTGACGATCTTTAAGAAGGGGTTCCAAATCTTCTGGATCATAAATGAAGGGGGTTCGCCACAAAAAATGAAGCCCAACGCGTAACTTTAGTTTGTTCGTTTGATCGGCCGTTTTGTAGGCTTGGGCAATAGCTCGATTAACGGCCGCCTCTTTTATCGACGTTACCCCGTGCGAATGAAGCATCTTTGTTAACCAATCCACCGCTTGAGCGTATTCATCAGCAGCACGTTCAGGAATACACTTGTAAACGGCAGAAGCGGCCGTTTCTAGCAAAAGCCCCGTGAGCTGCCCATTGTCATCTTTAACAAAAGTGCCGTTGACAGGATCAGACGTCTCGTACGTTATCCCAGCCATCTCAAGCATCTTAGAATTACACCAAGCATTGTGCAGCGACGCATCCCATAGAAAGACGGGACGAGCGGGGCAAACCAAATCAAGCTGGGCTTTGTTGAGCTGTTGAGTCAGGCTCATATGAAAGGAGCCACCAACAATCACGGGGGCATGTGGGTTTTGAGTAGCGAAGCGGGAAACAGCCGTTACGATTTCATCAACCGTAGCCATCATGGGAAACTGGCATTCAAACAGACGCCCGATGGCGCCCAGTAGCCCATGAATATGCATATCGTGCAGGCCGGGCATGACCATCTGCTGGTTTAAATCAACAATTTGCGTGTTAGGACCAACTAACGGGGTGACCTCATCATCCTCACCCACAAAAATAAATCGGCCGTTTAAAATTGCGACACAGGTTGCCCAAGATTGCTCAGGCTCAACCGTATAAATTTTGCCACTTTTGTAAACGATATCTGCAAATTGGTGCATGGTCTAAGGTCCACAATCAGAATAATCTAAATGTTGTCAAACTAGAGAATACAGAAGTTTTGGGAAAAGACAGGCATTTTTTGCAAATTTGGTGTTTTTTTGCAGGAAAAATGTCTCTAATTACCAGAAACTCTTTTCGTTGAACCCTTATTCATTGCTTATACTTGCTAAATGACTTGAAAACTGAGGCACTAAGAAACTCACGAAGGAGGAGAGATGGATTTAGGAATCAACGGCCGTAAAGCCATTGTGTGCGCATCGTCGCAGGGATTAGGGTATGCGTGTGCTGTGGCGTTGGCGCAGGAGGGATGTGAAGTGGTCATAAACGGCCGTATTGAGGAAAAGCTCCAGCATGCCGTCGAAGAGATCAAAACCCAAACAGATAATCCCAACATTCGCTATGTGGTCGGCGATCTCACCACTGAAGAAGGACGCGCCGCTATCGTCTCTGCGTGCCCGGACGCTGACATTTTAGTCAACAATAACGCCGGGCCGCGCCCCGGCACCTTTCAAGATTGGGACAAAGATCGGTGGATGGGCGCTATTGAGGGCAATATGCTGGCTCCTATTTTTATGATCCATGCGCTGCTGCCGGGAATGCGGGAAAGAAAATTCGGCCGTATTGTGAACATCACCTCAGCTATGGTTAAAGCCCCTCGCCCACATCAAGGCCTCTCCACAGCCGCTCGTTCTGGATTAACCGCCTTAAGCAAAGCCATCTCCAAAGAAACGGTGGCGGACAATGTAACCATCAACAACATTCTGCCTGAACGCATTGCCTCTCCGCGCACAAAGTATCTGGCTGAACGAATGATGGAAGAACAAGGCATTACCTTTGATCAAGCGATGGCAAAGATCGTGGCCACCATTCCAGCCGGGCGCATGGGCAAACCAGAAGAAATCGGCGCAGCGTGTGCCTTTTTATGCAGCGTGCAGGCCAGCTACATTTGCGGGCAAAATTTACAGCTAGACGGTGGCGCTTATCCGGGGTTGATATAAACCAGCACAAATCGAACAAGTTTTGAGGCCCCATCAGATTTCACAAAACAGGAATGTCTTATGAATCAAGAACTCATTCAACAATTAACGGCCGTTGTTGGCTCAGACAACATCTCAACCACCATTGCAGATCGTCAGCTACACGCTCAAGACCAATCAACCCATCCTCCCGTGCTGCCTGACATCGTCATTTGGCCAAGCAGCAGTGAAACTGTGAGCCAAATCGTAAAAATTGCCGGTGAGCAACAGATTCCTATCACCGCTTGGGGGGCTGGCACCAGCCTCGAGGGTCATTCAATTCCCTTAAAGCAAGGTATCTCCCTCAACTTTCAGCGAATGAACAAGGTGCTCCAGTTGCACCTGGAAGATTTTCAGGTCACCGTTCAGCCCGGTATTTTTCGTAAAGAGCTGGAAGCAGAGTTAGCCAAGGTGGGTATGATGTTTGCCCCAGACCCTGGTGCAAATGCCTCAATCGGCGGCATGATTGCCAACAACGCAGCCGGCATTCGAACCGTGAAGTATGGCGCAACACGTGACAATGTGTTGGCATTGGTAGTGGTTATGGCCAATGGGGATATTATCAAAACGGGGTCACGATCTATCAAACAATCTGCGGGATACGACTTAACCCATCTGTTCACCGGCTCTGAGGGCACGTTGG
>JBCCFD010000299.1:0-9920 GCA_039029915.1 Chloroflexota bacterium | reverse complement strand
GCTTCAATTTTGAGATGAAGACGGCCGTTATCTTGATACGCCTGTCCAAGCAGAAAACCACCCAGCTCCGTTTGCAAATTGCTGATGCCGTGTTCCCGAATTTGTAACAACGCTTGTGGCGTCATCACAATAAGGGGTTCCCCTAATTCGCCCGGCTTGTTGTGCCGCACATAGCGGCTATCTAGATGGGGTAACGGCCGTTCCGGCAGGCTAGCGATCGGATTATCAGATTGTTCAATGTGAGCGACGACGTCATCTTCAGATTGAGTTGAATCAGAGAATGTTGATGCCGAGGTCATCAGATTCCTCCTCCCCAAGTTTGATCAAATCCGTGAGGGATTGCCCCTTCAACGGCCGATCATCAATTGGGAAGAGACGCTTGTTACGCATAGCCCAAGCGGCAGCTTTTGAATTCATTGGATCTTTTGGATCATAATTTTTGAACTGAATCATTTCACCGATGGTGAGCAGAAGCTCATCAAGCGTTTTTGCTGCCCACCAAGCCCCAATGCAAACCGCACCCGTCACGTGGATGTTGGGGTGAAAAATAGGTGTTTGCCACTTGAGTTGAGGCTGCTTGATAGGGTATTCAGCATGAAGATAAACGCTCACATCGTGTGATTCCCGAAAGACTGGCTTGCCTGAGCCATCTAGCTTTTCGATACTTTTACAGGTGTATCGAATGAGATATCGCTCAACAGGGTCGCCGTCGGTGCTCACAATGTGAATCAATTCACTCCGATTTACCAAATCTTGTACTTGGCGGAAATCATTGCGTAGTCTGGTTTCGCGAATATTAAAGGCCATGTTTCCTCTAGGAAGTAGTTAGTGGTTAGTGATTAGTGATTAGTAAGTTTACCCTACTATTCACTAGACACTTTTCACTATCCACTCAACAATCAAAATTAAAAAAATAATTGATCTTAGCCAGCAGTTACCTGTGGGAATAGACTCAAAATATCATCTTCCCCAACACCGGCGTCGCTGAGAGAATCTCCGTCAGCAAGACGTTTGCCTGACGCGCGATGGTCAAGGCGATAGGTGATTGGATTAGCTCCTTGGCTGGTGGGTAAGCCCATTTTGCTTACCAAAGCTGGGATTAAACGTTGCATTGGCACATCAGCTGGCAATTCAACGGGGGTTTTCTTTGAACCGGTTGGGTCATAGATTATTACTTTCATGCTAGACATTTCTTAAAGCCTCCAAGACTATTAGTTGTTTGTTTTGTTTATATCTGCTATACGGATTTTTTGCCGTTTAGTTGCTTTGTTTGGTGATTGGGTAAACGCGCTTACGCAAAGTCTAAAAACGCCGCCTTGTCACCTGTAATTTCTAAATAGACACTATTGTTCTTACCACGGGCGCGGATAATATCGAGCGGCACAACGTCGATTTCAGCGAGCGTTCTGTCCAAGAAATCCTCATCACCCGAAATGCGATGGGTGAGCTGCATTTCCCGCTGTTCACCCGTGCTGTTTGAAGTGAGTGCCGTTTCTTTCAGGCGACCCATTCGTTTAAAAATAGGTTCAACTTCACCCGTTGTTGGGTCTGTCATACTAATAACGAGCTCATACCCAAATTCTAAGACAGCATCTGGACCACATTTTTCTTTGGCGATGGCTAAAAGCTCACGTACGGTCGTTTTTTCACTGGTGATCTCATCTAATTCGACAATCGGTTCCAGCGGGGCATGCAGCCGTTCTTTCAAAACTGGATATTCCGTTTTGTAGACGTCGTTTGTCAAACCATTAATCATCATTGCCACACCAGGTTCAACTTCCATATTGTGGATAAGTTTCAATGCTTCCTGCGTTTGGAAGGCGGCCACAATGGATGCGCTGGTTGGTGTCGTGGGTACCTTTCCTTGTAGCACGTTTTGACGAGCTAGTAAAGGACATGAGTAGCGCAAACTGATCATTTGATAATCATGTTCGGTGAGGGTGCATTCATAATTTGCACCCCGACCGGGCCAAAAGACACTAACGATGCCCATCAGCTCTTGAATTGCACCGTCTACCCAAGGTCGATTGACAAATTGGGTGAAGCGATCGATTGAAAGCCGAGCTTCACGATTGTCTAAACAGCCTACAACGGCATCGACATGGCGGAAAACGCCCATACCCATTTCGTTGTTGATGTCGCCATGCCACGTCATGACATTGACGTCAGCGTTGAGCTCTTTCACGCGCTCAGCAGCGGCATCAACTTTGCGGCGACCGCGGTCGGTGGTGCGGAAAAGCACGGAGCGGCTTAGGTTGCTATTTTCGATGGTGTCAAAGTCGCAAATGATGATATTGCCAATGCCCATGAGGGCTAGATTTTTAAGGACTTCGTTACCGAGTGCGCCAGCACCTACGACCATAATGGTGGCGTTGCGAACAACATCTTGTTGCCACCAGCTTATATAGCCAAAGGTATGATAGCGGTCGGTATCAGGATCGGTTATGCGGATAATTTCTTCGGTCATGATGATTTTGGATTTACGATTTACGATTTACGAGAGTATTTTCGTAAATCGTAAATCTGAAATCGTAAATTCCTCTTTAGGCGTTGTGTTTTAAATAAAAAGGCAGTTCAAAATGGGTTCGATCTGCATTTAGGGTAATTGATTTGCGTTCTTTTTCACCACCGTAATCGCGAGGCCAATTAACTTGGACGTCGTAGGTCAAACCTGATTGTACGCGGACGGGTAGCTCCGCGACAAAGACGCCATCTCGATTGGTTGTCCCTGCGACGTGGCTGCGAACTCCACGACAGGTAATGCGCACCTGCAGGCCATACATGGCGGGGCCATCGGGGTATTCATGGACCATGACGCGTAGCTTTGTTGTTGTCATGCGTTCACGGCTGTTGCTCCACTGTCGGCGAACGGCCGTTGCAAAGGATGACGCGTTGCTCACGGCTGGCTCAATGACCTGTCGCTGAATGCGCTGGCTGGTCGTGGCGACCTGTTCTTCAGTAATGCGAATCGGTGGCATGGTAATGGGTGGGGCTGGTGGCGTCACCAAATCATCTTCGGTGATGGTGATTGATGCCCCAACAGGAACGGCCGTTATACCAACAGACGGCGGTGCCTGCTCGACAGGGTCTGAATTAATTTGAATTGTTTCGTTTGATACCTCAGGGTAATCCACTGGAATAGGCGGACGATAGTGAGGTGGCACTGGGGCGGCTGCAGGTTGTTCAGTCATTGTGTCTAAGCTTGGTGTTGCAGGCGTAGATGATGTGCCTTTGTAAGCAAGTTTCTTTGCCAGCTTGTCTCGCTCAGTTGCTGAACGCTGGATTTGTTGACGCATCCAGTAGCCTGCCCGTTTAATAATTTGGCCTGCTGGACTAAATTCAGCAGGAGGTGAAGCAGGGTCAAGCTGGGCGAGAGGGTAACCTCGCTGATAAGCGTATGCTGCAATGGCAAGTGCTAAGTATGAAATTTGGGACTCATCGATAGTTGAATCACCGCTGCCGCTGGTGGCAGCTAAGGCAACAATCTCATCATTGCTAGCGAGTTCAGTTTCGTTTAACAGGGTGTGGAGCGCAACCCGAACGGCCGTTTCACTTTCCAAACGCTGGAAAAAATCTTTGAGGGTGGGATCGTCGATGACGTTTGTGGCGCGCAGTAGCGCTTTGGCTCTGGATTCGGTAAAAGCGGCCATTTCTTCTTGCTCGTTATGATCGGTTAGAAGCCATTGAGTCAGTCGATGAATGAATAGCGCCAGATGGGTATCCGGTAAATGTGTTGTCAAAAGCGTTAAAGCTTGATCTGGCATTTTGCTCTCCTAAATTAGGTATCAGGTATCAGGTATCAGGTGTCACGTTTTTGGTGTCACGTTTTGTTGTGAGGCTTTACGTGAAAACGGCTGTTTTGTTGCAGGCGATTTTTGTTCTCATTATTGTCCAATGTTCAACCAAGCTTTCGTATCGTGCTCGCTATCGCGGATCGTAATCGTGATCGACTTTTCATTTAGGGCACAAACCCGAATTTTGATTACAACAGGACTTACGCACCATGAGCCTGTCGAAGGGGTAAGAAAGTCACTTCGACAGGCTCAGTGACCGCTATTTGCGTAAGTCCTATACAAATAAGATATGAAATAAATGGGCAATTTGAACAGTATCTGAGAGAATATCCGCTTCATATGACAAACGAAACAGATATTTATTTCAAAAAACTCATTCCCTTCAAGCATTATCGTAAGGAGCTTCAGTTTCGAGCTTCCCAAGCGCTTTTTAGCAGTCATCAGGTTGATTTAGGCAGTCGGTTTTTGTTGCGTACCTTGGGCGATTCCAATCCTGAAAAAGTGCGTAAAATTTTGGATCTTGGCTGTGGTTACGGCCCAATTGGATTAACCCTCAAGAAGATGGACTTCATGCGAACTGTGCATCTGGTTGATCGGGATGCTTTGGCGGTTGAATATACGCGCCAAAACGCCAAGCTAAACAAGCTATCCAACGCGGTTGTGTATGGCAGCTTGGGATATGATGCAGTGACCGAGCGTGATTTTGATTTAATCGTTTCAAACATTCCCGGCAAAGCTGGGGAACGGGCCATTCATTATATGCTGGGGGAAGCATTTTATTATCTTAAGCCGGATGGGTTTGTGGCGATTGTTGTGGTGACTCCGCTAGCAGAGATGGTGGAGGGCTATCTTCATCAAATTAATGCGGGTATTTTGCTCAAAGAGAAAGGGAGCGAACATACGGTATTTCATTACCATTTTCCAGAAGGGGGGTATGTGCAGCAGCCTCCAGAGCAATCCTCATTAGAGCGCGGTATTTACGATCGAGACAAAGTGAGATTCCCAATTGGTCGAAGAAAGTTTCAATTAACAACGGCGAAAGGACTACCTGAGTATGATACGGCCAGTTTTGACACCCAACTTTTAATTAAGACGATTGGGAATATGAAGTTCAATCGGGGCGGGAATGTTTTAGTCATCAATCCAGGGCAGGGTCATGTGGCGCTGTCTGCTTGGCAGCGGGTGTTCGCTGAAAAAGTAGTGCTGGCTGGTCGAGATGCATTGTCTCTAGGGTATGCGGCGCGGAATTTAGTGGCGAATGGATGTGACGAAGCGCGGATTATTCAATATCATGACATTGGTTTAGCTTCAGAAGGTCAGAGGCCGTTTTCCCTTATCACAAACAGCATCCCCAAGGGAGAAGGGCAGCGCGTCACGGCTTGGTTGACTAGGCAAGCCGCTGGATTATTGGCTGAAGATGGGATTTTGCTGGTGGCGGGAAGCTCAACGGCCGTTACTCGCGTTGAACAGATTGTCAGAGATGAAAAACTGCTTACCGTACAATCACGTAAAAAGAATAAAAGGCGGAGTATTCTCACGCTAAAGAAAAAATAAAAGATTTCAACACAAAGACGCCAAGACCACAAAGAAGCACAAAGAAAAAAACCCTTCCTTCCCTTTCATTTTTTTTACTGTGCGCGCCTTCAAATTTCAATAATTAGCCCCAGAGACCCAAAACCCCATAGAAACGCTCTATAAAGTTATAGAACTTGCCGACTTTGCTTGTGTTGAGGTAACGGCCGTGTTACGGTCAACTCTGTCTTGCCAAGCACTTTTATAAGGCGCTTGGGACTAATTTTTATACCTAAAGACTATCCCTCCTGTACTTTCTACCTCTTGCTTAAGAAAGTCAGGAGGTTTTATTTTGCAACAGCAATGGAGGTGTGTATGAACATTGCTTGGCACGAACTTGACCACATCCAAAAAAGAGGTCTGCTTACCGCTTTAGCGCTTTGGTTTTTAATGCAGGCCGGCTTCTTTCTTCTCATTCCCTTACTTTCAATCCATTACGTTGATGAACTAGGCTGGGCGGCAGCTTTTATCGGGTTAGTGCTGGCCGTACGGCAATTTACCCAACAGGGCTTAACCGTCTTTGGTGGCGCTTTGGCCGATCGGTTTGGTGCTAAAGGCTTGATCCTGGCCGGGATGACGATTCGCACCGCTAGCTTTGTCATGATGGGGTTTGCTACCACAAAACCATTGCTGATGGCGGCAGGGATTTTGGCAGCGTTAGGCGGCTCTTTATTTGATTCTCCGTCTCGAGCTGTGGTGGCCGCTCTGGCACCGGAAAAGATGTTGCCAGCCATTTATGCGCGGGTGGGCATTTTGCAAAATGCAGCTCGGACTATTGGACCGATGCTGGGTGCGCTTTTGATTTCTGTGAATTTTCAAATTGTGGGTCTAGCAGCAGCGGGTTTCTTTTTTATAGGCGTGTTAGTGACGGCCGTATTCCTCCCCAATGTGTCAGTTTCTGTTGGGAATGCTGGTGTCTCAAAAGGATTAAATATTGCCTTTCACGATCGGGCATTTTTGACCTATCTCGTCTTGATGATGGGATTTTGGTTTATGTGGGTGCAGGTTTCTATTGCGTTACCCTTGCAGGCTAAAGCCCTAACCAATTCAAACAGTAGTGTGGGTATCTTACTTACGGTTAATGCAATTGCTGCATTGCTTTTACAAATTCCGGCGTTGAAGCTGGCCCAAAAATATTTGAAACCTTTGCCCATGTTAACAGTAGGCATCCTTATTATGGCGGTCGGCTTAGGGAGCGTGGCGCTGGTGCAATCGATTTGGCACTTATATGCGGCCATTATCTTTTTTGCTCTTGGCACAGTCCTTGTCATGCCCAACGCGCAAACAGTGGTGGCCACAATGGCTGATCCTCGAGCCCGTGGTGCCTACATGGGAGTGAGTTCGCTTTCCCTTGCTTTTGGTGGGGGGATTGGTCAGGTGTTGGGCGGTACGATGGTTGACGTGGCGGCTAATATGAATGTACCCGCCTTGCCGTGGGTTGTGTCGGCCGTGATTGGCACCTTAGCGGCGATTGGCCTGTCCTACTTTTATTCGCGGAACGCAACGGCCGTTAATACGCCAAAGCGAGTTTCATACAGCGGAGATTAGAAAGCAGCGGACATTACTGCTTTAGATACTCATTTGCGATTTTCCTTACGAATCACAATTTTCAATGCTGACCATGTTTCATCAACAGCACATACTTTGACGTCTACCAAACCCATGGGTAACACAACCGCGCGAATCACATCTTCGGTCATATCTGTTGGCACTTTGGATGATTTCTTGGGCCAAGACACCCAAATCATGCCGTTCTGCTTAATGCGTTGCGCATACGTCGCTATGTTAGCGGCTAGTTCTTTGCGTGACTTTGTAAAAAAGTGAATGATATCAATCTCAGTAGATAGCCGGGTGAGGAGCTTGACATGATCTGGCAACGGTGAAATTAGCTCGCGATAGTTTGCGGGCGGATTTTTGGCATAAATTTTAAACCCTTCTTTGATACCAAGCTTCTTGACCAAGGGGGTGCCTGAATAGCCTGCCATTAGCACCTCCAATATTAGATAGGCAAATTATAGCAGGTCAGATTGGAGGAGATGAGTTGTCATAGAGTTTTTGGGTTAAATACAACGGCCGTTTATCATTCCTGCTTTATTGTTGATTTGATGTAGTCGATACGAACAAAGTGCGGGACACTAGAGAGTAATGAAAAAACCACGAAAAATCCAAGATGATTTACTCATACGCAAAGCAAGAATAACTGATCGGCAGCAGCTCATCGGGGTTGAATCTAAAGCGACCCCAAATTTAAGCTACGTGCCCCATGTTTTTGAGCAATTCGTCAATGATGAGCGTGGTGAATTTTGTGTGGCTGAGATGGATGGGGAAGTTGTTGCTTGCGGTAAATTTACTGTGATGGTGGATGGCTCCGCTTGGGTTGAGACGCTGCGGGTGATTCCTGCATATCAAGGTTTAGGCATTGGTAAACGCATCTATGAGCGATTTTTTGAACTGGCCGAAGCAAGAAATATCAACACATTGCGTATGTATACGGGGGTCAAAAATGCAGTCAGCAAAGGGTTGGCTGAACGATTTGGATTTAAGGTCGCAGCGGCATATCGTGGTGCTTGGCTGTTGTGTGACCCTAATGCCATGCAGGCGCCTTCAGGGGCTTTCCAACAGGTGACTGATCCAGAAACGGCCGTTGATTTACTCATGCCGCTGTATGAAAAATGGACCGGTTTTTTAGTGATGAATCGCACCTTTTATGAAATAACACCTGCATTGTGTCATGATTTTGCCCAAAAGGGTCTAATTTACAGTCAACCTGAGACCAACAGCCTTGTAACAATGGGGGCCCGCTTCATGCCAGCGCAAGCCTTACATCTTGGCGTGCTTCAAGGGGATGTCGCGACCTGCTTATCATTTGCAATGCAACATGGTGTTGCGTCTGGTGCCCATAAACTGAGCTGTCTGTTCCCGCCTTCGGCTCAAGATATTCAGGAAATGCTACTGGGATATGGATTTCAGCTTGGGTCGTCTGATTTCATCGTTATGGAGGCCAAGAGAAAATAGATGACTCAACAGCCTTTCCAATTTATTTATTTGGTACCGTTCATCCCGAAAGCCCCATATTAATTTTATAAATGAAAGCTTTTTAGAACAGGTATGAACTGATAACGATTAGACCAGCGGCTCTTGCTGTGTGGCGCAATGAATGCTGCCACCCCCTGCGGCAATGCCATCAATGTTGAGCTGCACAACGTCTCGATCCGGAAACGCTATTTGCACACCCTGCTTGGCAGCTTGATCGGCCTGTGCGTCACCAAATTCCTGCATAATCACTGCCCCATTGGATACATAAAACCCAATATAACCCGGGGCAAAATCATCCGTGGCAAACTCTTCTCGTATGGTTGTTGGCCCCTCCAAAACGATAACTTCTAATGGGCGACCCTGAGCATCAGTCGCTGCCCGGAGTATTTCAAGATGCGTTTTTGTCACTTCATAATCAAACGAGGTTGGATCGGGTTCAAATCCAGCCAGCACGACGCCTGGGCGTGCAAAGCGGGCGTAAAAGTCGGTGTGGCCATCTGTAATGTCCATGCCTTTGATTCCCGGTAGCCAGATAATTTTCTCAAGCCCCAGCAGCGGCATCAGCTTGTCTTCAAACTCAGCTTTTGACATGCCGGGGTTGCGATTGTTATTCAACACGCAGCTTTCCGTAATAACGGCCGTTCCGTGACCATCAACTTCAATGCAGCCCCCTTCTAAAATCAAGTCGGTATTGATAATCTCAATCCCCGCCTGTTGGGCAACGAAACTAGCCACCTTGGCATCCTGACGATAGCTCTGTTTTTCGCCCCAACCGTTAAAGTTAAAATCGATGGCCACTTGGTCACCTTCCTCAGTCTGTACGAAAATTGGGCCAGTGTCTCGTATCCAAAGATCATCCAGCGGAGAAACGATTAGGTCAACCGATGAGCCGACAAGATCACGGGCGAGATCATATTCATTTTCTCGAACCAGCATCGTAACAGGCTCGTACCTAGCAATCGTTTTGGCAATTGTGGCTAGATTCCGCTGCACCTCTGGCAGTAACCTGCGGCCCCATATCCTTTGGCTTCCTCCGAAGGCCATCCAGGTGCGCCTATGTGGTCCATTCTCATCAGGCATAAACCATTCGACCTCATCGAAGCTCCCGCCAAAATCTGAGTAAGCGCATCCCATGAGGAAAGATCCTCCTAGGAGCATTGTTTTCTGAATAAATTCTCGTCTCGATATCATGTGAAATATCCTTTTTTCAAAGGGTGATTACTACTTGGTTACCAAAGTTTATAAATACTTCTTCTTTGGAAAAAATTCAAATTTCTAGTGTAATGAAGTATTACGCTGCTTGTAAAGCAATTTGTGAAACAAACTGCTAAACATGCCAAAACACAAGTCAATACACTTAAGAAAAAGGGGGACTTTAGGGATGTGAAACTACACTGTGCAGTTTGCAATTTCGCCAAAAGCAGGGAGGCTAACGAAGCCTCCATATATCTCAATCGTTAAAGAAAATTACTCAACAGTGTCTCAAAGCGCCCTGATTGCTGATTGTATTACGGCCGT
>JBCCFD010000298.1:0-9923 GCA_039029915.1 Chloroflexota bacterium | reverse complement strand
GTTGCCCCTCTCTCCCAGGACATGCAGTGTGTGTATCCCGTGGTCTAAGGTATGGTTGTCAATAGTTCACCCACCCTGTCACAGGTCCTGTCCTAGTCAAGCAAACATACTCTTACGTTGGTCCAAGCCCCCTATCAGCCACCAGGCCAGGGCAAATCAACTAGTACTACTGTCGACATTCCCAGGTCCGTCAGACTAGTATCACGGGGGGATCCCCCAGCTCACTCATACATGCATGCAAGCGGCGCAGCCCTTCCGGGCGCAGACTCTGTCCCGTTTAGCTGATTGGAGTTGGCCGGAACAAGGTCATTTTCATACACATGATTAACCACAGGGAGAGAAACCTCGCCATTTAAAATGCGGGTTCCATTGGCAAAAACGAGGTCAATATCCCCATCATTGTCGGTATCTGCCCACGCCACATCAAAGCTTGGTAGATGTTCTTGAATATTCCTAGCTTCACTGCTGGGAAAACGATCGTTACTGTTCCACAAGCTGTCTTCACGAGCAGTTTGCAAAATACCATTAACGTTGAGATATAGCTTGTTCGGAATCGGAGCAAATAGCTCTTGCCCACCTCGATTAGCCACTGCTAAATCGAGATCGCCATCCCCATCAACATCTCCCCAAGCAAGACTATGAGAATCATCAATATCGGCTGATTCCCAAGCGGGGACATTCCACAGCGTCCCACCAGCGTTCCAATACAGCTGATTGGCTCCATTTCGATTGGCAATGGCAAGGTCGAGCTGACCATCTCCGTCATAATCTCCCCAATCTAACCCATATGAACGCTCATTGGTGCCAAATTCTTGGAAAGCGGTATCGGAGAAACGGCCGTTGTTGTTAAAATAAATTCGATTGGGTTCACCGTCATTGGCCACAGCCAAATCTAAATCACCATCTGCATCAATATCGCCCAAATCAAGCCGAATTGACTTAAATCCAACCCCACGATCATCAACACCGAACGCAAATCCTTCGTCAGAAAAAGAGTCTTGACCGTTATTGATATAAAGTAGATTTGGCTGTTGGAAATTGGCGACGACTAAATCGAGGTCCCCGTCTCCATCAACATCTCCCCACACAAGATCGCGGCTATTGTCTTCGATAGGCAGGGTTATTGGTGTCGTTGCCAGTGAAATTTCAGCCCCAATCTGTTGACCAAAATAAATTCGATTCGCTTCACCAGTTCTCCCCCCGTTGGCAACGCCCAAATCGAGGATGCCGTCACTGTTAACATCTGCCCAAGCCACACCATATGTCTCATCTGGCGAAGTGCCCACGTTAACGATCTGTCTATCAAGGAATAGATTTCCACCGTTGTTCAGATATATCTGATTGAGACTCCCTGACCCATCATTACTGTTGTTGCCAATGGCAATATCGATAAAACCGTCTTGGTTAAAATCCGCCATATCGATTGCATAACTATTCACGCCTTCAGCCACGCTATCATTATCGTTTGCGTTTTGCAAAAGAGGTGGCAGCTGATTGACATAGACAGCCAAATCATCACCGTAATGAACGACTAAATCCAAATCGCGATCGTTATCTAAGTCGGCCCATTCAAGCTGTCGCGCGTGATTAAAGCCATCGGCTCGCCAAGAAGGGGTGCTTTCTAAATCGCCAAGTCGCTCATCATAAAGATAAACGCGTTCACGGCCGTTTGCTGAGGTCGCAATCGCTAAATCGAGATAACCATCTCCGTTGACATCCCCCCACTCAGCGTCTAAAGCGGTTAGATCGCGATCAGGTTGCCAAGAGCGAGTAAATTGACCGCTATTGTTTTGAAGGACAATATCACCCTGCTGGGCAGCATCCGCAACAGCCAAGCGCTGCGTCCCGCTAATGGTCATTGGCCCCCAGGCAACGCTCGAGACGGTCCCCATGACGTTGTCCTGTAAAGAAACGGCCGTCATCTCTCCAGAGCGGTTTAGCTCATTTTGCAAAACAACTACACCAGCTTCGGTAGACGCAGCATCTACAGCAAAGGCGATATCGAGCGCAGCATCATCGTCATAGTGCCCAATATCGATGCCAACGCTGTTTTGCGCTCGCAAACCAGACCAAACTGGGTCTGTTTCGAGTGTACCTTCAGTATTGTTTAAAAAGATATGGCTTTCTGATTCGGACCCATTGGCAACGACCAAGTCTAAAAAGCCGTCTCCATTCATATCGGCCCATTTGATGTCGTGGGTGCGGTCGGAGCGGTCGTCGGTCCAAGCGGGTGACTGTTCTAAACGGCCGTTTTCGTTATGGTAGAGCACGTTACGGCCGTTGCGGGTAGCAATCGCTAAATCTAAATCACCATCACCGTCAACATCTCCCCATTCCACCGTCGATGTATTCAATGCAAAACCAGTTTCTGGCAGTGTCTCTTCCCAAATAAGAAAATAACCACCATTGTGATTAAGATACACCTGATTCGCTTTTAGAAATCGACCAACAGCTACATCTAAGTCGCCATCCCCGTCAATATCACCAAAATCAAAATCTTCTAGATCAAGCACGCTTAAAAATGGTTGTGGATCTGTCAGCAGGCCAAAGGTTGGGGTAATGCTGTATCCTTCCCGACCAGATGAGATAACCACGTTGGTATTATTGGTGACTTGATCGATGGATGGCACGCCCCCGCGGTCGCTTCCAGAATCAGTAATTTCAGTTAGGCTCCAAATCCCAGCTTCACTAACTTCATAAGCTAACGTTTCAGCCTCATTGAAGTAGACCATGCCATCGATGCTTTGGAAAACTTCACCCGTTATCGCAATGTATTCAAAAACACCGTCCCCCTCTTCAATTTGGTCACGCGTAATAATATCGCCATCTTCGTTGATAAAGTTAATGCCATCCTCACTCCGGTAGACTAATTCTTCATCATTCGGCTCATATTCATAATAGGATGTTGTACTAATGTTTGAATAGGAGGTCTCTTCTGTGTTTTGAAGGATATGGTATAGCCATGCCCCAGCCACGCCGGCGGCGACAATTCCCCCAAGCAAAAATATCAACCTGAAATTTTTAAACTGCGACATCTTTTTCACCTGTTCCCTTGAAGCTCACACCCAATTGTATCTGAGATTTGGGTGGTTATCATTTGATTCTAGGAAACGGCCGTGACATTAACGTGACATCAACAACCTATCTACTTCTCTCAATAAGCACCTTGATAAACTTGGAAAAACTCAAAAACCTTCAAGCTAAAATAAAAAAAGGTCGCCACTTTTGACGACCTTTCAACAGACCCCAGTCTTTCCCAAAAAGACGACGCTTCTTGTTCCATCAAGTAATTGGCTTGATTGGAACAAGAACCGATTTTTATAACGCTATGGTGTGTCAATCACCTGCCCGCAGGATGTATCCCAGCGCACAAATTCCAGCAGTAACCAAGAATTACCTGCCCCAGAGCTAATGTGGTAACCAAGCATTTCAAAAACAGCAAAACCTTGAACCTGATAAAAACCAAAACCAACATCGACATTATCCCAAACGATAAGTCGGATTGTCCGAGCTAGGTCAATAGATTGTTGAAGCTGCACCTGTACGTTTGCTGAGTTCACATCACTTTGATTACTGGCTACCCAATCCCCAACATGAAGCGAAATATCAGTAGAATCCCCAGGTTCAACATATCCTCGCACAATGTGCGGGTAAGCATCTGCCGCAGGATTTGTTTGAATATCACCATGATCCGAATAATCTAAACTATTGCCAGGCCACGTTAACCCCTGTGCCAAAACATCAGGTGTTGGTGGACGCCCCTGATTCCAATTAATCCAGCCAAACTCACCAGCCCCAAAGCCTTCATTGAGCAGGTAGACATATCCCTCTTGAGCTGATGAAAGTGGTATATTTTCAACATGAGAAATAAAGCTATTGTAGGTTGGATGATTACTAGAAGGATAATCAAAAGCGACAAAATCAGGATAAGGAGTAGATCCTTCTCCCGGCGGGTTAACCGAGCGTACACCATTATGAACTGCGATAGGGAATCCTGAACAGCCATCTGATTGCTCAACGGATGACCCAACACGCATCACGTTTAAAGATTCTATCGAGTGAAGGCCTTCTAACATGGGGAAACCATCTAATCCAAGCAGCGATTCCACATCGTGGATAATGTATGTCGCAATAATCTCTAGATTGCTTAACCGATCATCGCCAACCGCATTGCCATTGTGATCAAAATGAAGCTCATCTAAAATTTCTTGCTGCAACTGACCTTCATTCAAATTAATAGCCTCAACGGTGTTAGAGAATCCGTACGCATGGTTCATTGTCCATGAATCGAAGTTATCTCCAGCAGAATTAATATTGCCCCGCACCACCCACACATCCCACCGCTCGGGTGAAACCTGCATCGTTTGGGTAATTGAATTAAACACAACGGTGACAATCCCGTCATCTTCCCCCCCATTTGAACCAAATCTGGCGGCGGCTCGGGCTGAGTCAGCGATTCGGTTTTGGGTAATCGTCAGTTGACTCACCTCCACAACACCCGCAATAATCACCATGAATATTGGTAAAAACAAGGCCGTTTCAACCAGCGCTTGCCCGCTTTTCTTTATAGTTCTTACGATTTTGAAATTCATTAATGTGTGCTCCACACCCATTGACTTTTAGATCATCTGCTTGGCGTGCGTCTATTTTCGATTTTGTCATTGAATAAGCATCGCACCGTGTTTAGAAGAAATTGAGAGGGTGCTAAAAATCGAAACGTGCACAGAGGGGTTGGTTGCTCCGAGCTGCTCTAAAAGGTTGGTAAATAGTTCAATCCCACTTCGGCTAAGTATTAAATTCCTCGTATTGCGCCCCAAAAGTCTCCATAAGGTTTAATTATTCGCAATACTTAACAGTTTTCCGATTTGTTAGCATAATAACAAGTTGTGAATTTTCAGAATACTGTACTAACCATAAATGAGGGAGCCTTTTATTACAGGCTCCGATTAGCTGAGCTATGATCAGCCTCAAAACTATAAAATAACGGACGTTAACCAACAATGAAATCTAAGTACCATAAGACATGGGAGCCATTGAATCATCACCTTAAAAGCTTGATAATTTGATCTATTCAGATATCTATTGGGAGCCAACTCATGAAATTCAGTTCGAATCCGCTTGTCTATCTATTTATCTTGGCCCAATGCTTAATTATTGGCATTTTTATTGTGCCCCTTTTTATGTTCTACCAGAACATCTCCTCGCAGACAGTCTTGACGCTTGGCTTTGGCGTCCTCACTGCTGGCGGCGTGATTTATCTTTGGAAAATGCTAAAGATTGAACGGGTCTTTGGACGAAATTTAGTTAAGCTAGGCACCGCATTTTGGGGGCTGGGCTGGGCTCTCATGGTCATGTTCGAGCCTCAGGTTGGCTGGTGGATATTTATGGGGGGATGGCTTGTCTTAACAGTGGGGCTTTTTGCCAACGGCACGGCCGATTTTCACCGCAGGAATTCAATGGGCTGGGCCTATTTGCCGCTCATGGCAGGCGTCGTACCGCCTTTGCTCGAACTACTCGAACCTTATTACTTCATCACCCATTTTGAGCCAATTGTACAGATGCAAATTATGTTTTTGTATGCGTCGGGTTGGGTATTACAGGGTGTCACCTTAACTCACAGCGAAATGCCGCAGCTAAGCTTGGTGACTGAGGAAGCATTGGGACAGAGGTGAGGGTCCAGTAATTTAGTAATTCAGTAATTCAGTAATTCAGTAATTTAGATATGGTAATTGGTGATTAGACAGCTAGTAAACAGTTCTAATCACCAATTACCTAATTACTCAATTACCAACCTATCCCATCAACATCTCTTTCACGGAATCAACAGTTGGGGTATCAATTTTACCCACAGCCGAATCAACCTCTTCTTGCGTCATTTCGTGGCGCTGCAAGTTTCCAGCAAAGTAATCCTGATAAGCTAGCATATCAAAATTGCCGTGTCCGCACATGTTAAACAAAATTGTCTTCTCTGTGCCTTCCAACTTCGCCTGTTCAGCAGCCCGTATAACAGAAGCGACTGCGTGATTCGCTTCCGGTGCAGGCACAATGCCTTCCGCTTTGGCAAACTTCACACCCGCTTCAAACGACTCAATTTGATCAATCGCTTCAGCCCCAATCAAATCATCCGCTAACAATTGACTAACAATGGCGCCTGCGCCGTGATAGCGCAAACCACCCGCATGAATTTTTGCCGGCACAAAGGTATGCCCAAGGGTGTACATTGGAATCAATGGGGTCATCCCCACCGTATCACCAAAGTCGTAGCGGAACACACCACGCGTTAGTTTAGGTGCTGATGTGGGTTCACTGGCGATGCAGCGAATGTTTTTACCTTCCGTCAAGTTAAGTTTGAGGAACGGGAAACTAATTCCGGCAAAGTTTGACCCACCACCAAACGGAGCAAACACGTAGTCAGGCAAATCTGCTCCCGCTTTTTCCAACTGCTTAATCGCTTCTTGTCCGATGACGGTTTGGTGCATCAAAACGTGATTCAAAACGCTACCCAGCGAGTATTTAGCATCATCATTGGTGGCCGCAATTTCAACCGCTTCTGAAATAGCAATTCCTAAACTACCTGGCGTATCAGGGTCTTGGGCTAAAATTTGGGTGCCCGCCTGGGTTTTTTCAGAAGGTGAGGGAAAAACTTCAGCCCCCCACGTTTGCATCATCATTTTGCGATACGGCTTTTGGTCGTAGCTGATGCGCACCATGTACACCTCACACGCAATATCAAACATGCTGCAGGCAAAGCTCAGGGCACTCCCCCACTGCCCAGCTCCGGTTTCGGTTGTGATCCGCTTGACACCTTCTTTCATATTATAAAACGCTTGCGGAACGGCCGTATTTGGCTTATGGGATCCCGAGGGACTAACACCCTCGTATTTATAGTAAATCTTTGCGGGCGTATCGAGCATCTTTTCCAAATTTCGGGCTCGGTACATAGGAGTTGGCCGCCACATCGCGTAAATATCGCGCACCTCTTCTGGTATTTCCACCATCTGATCTTGAGAAACCTCTTGCATAATCAGTTCCATCGGGAACAGAGGGGCTAACGCTTCAGGGCCAATCGGTTCCTTTGTACTGGGGTTCAGCGGTGGCAAAGGCTTATTTGGCATATCAGCGACGATGTTATACCAGTGGGTGGGAATTTCACTTTCATTCAAAGTGATTTTGCGTGTGTCAGACATTGTTTTCTCCTTCTCGTGACTGCAAATTTTAGATGGTAAAATTTTACAGCAGAAATAGGTTTCACCAAATGATGTGAGGCTCGAAAGAAAATAGTGGCAAGTTACAGGTAGCGGGTAACGGTCACAAAACTTGGAGGTCAACGACGCATGATTAATGAACATTTTCCAATTTTTGAGCGCAGAAAAGGTCATTACCTTTTATCAACTGATAAAGCAAAGCTAGATGTTGAGACTGTATATAAATATTTATCTGAAGAGGCGTATTGGTCGACTGGCATCAAGCGGGAAGTTATTGACCGTGCTATGACTTACGCCATGAGTTTTGGCATCTATTTTGACGACAACGGCCGTTTACTTCAAGCGGGATACGGCCGTGTCACATCGGACTACGCCAAATTTGCCTATATTGCGGACGTGTTTGTGCTTGAACCGTATCAGGGCAACGGACTCGGCAAATGGTTGATGGAATCGATTCTGATGCATCCAGAGCTAAAGGATGTGGGCTGGTGGCATTTACACACCAAAGACGCCCAAGGGCTTTACGAACAGTTTGGCTTTTCTGAATATCCAACCCCTGATCGCTATCTGACATTTATCAATAAAAAAGAGGACTAATTCTTTGAAACAAGACTCAATTACTTTTAACGAACAAGTTGTTGTCATCACTGGTGCAGGACGAGGCTTAGGCGCTTCATACGCCCGACAATTTGCCAGTCGAGGAGCTCATGTTGTCGTCCATGACGCTGGGGTTGCCCGGGACGGCTCGGGCTTCGATGAAGGTCCGGCTAATTCGGTTGCCCAAGAAATTCAGAATGCCGGTGGCAAAGCAAGCACCGCCTTTCAGAATTTAAACACGGCCGTTCAGTGCCAGGCTTTAATCAATGATGTGCTATCACAACACGGCCGTATCGATGTACTCATTCACAATGCGGGCTTGGTCACCTACACCGGCATCGAAGCCACAACGGATGAAGAGTGGGCGCGGCTCTCGGCCATCAATATCAATGCCCCGTTTTGGCTCTGTCGAGCGGTGTGGCCCATTATGCGGCAAGCAGAATACGGCCGTATTGTGCTAACCGCCTCAGGGTATGGCCTCAAAGCATGGGAAGGTTCAGATGTGACCGCTTACGGCATCGGCAAAGCCGCTCAGTTTGGACTCATGAATGGTCTTGCAGGGGAAGGTATGGCCCACAACATCAAGGTGAATGCGATCTCCCCAGTTGCGGTTACCCGCATCTACCGCGCCAAATTGCCCCCAAACGTTAACACAGCCGAAAGTGTTGCCCCGGGCGTTGTGCTACTAGGGTCAAAAGAATGCCCCTGGACTGGCAAGGTTTTACAAGCGGTCAACAATAAGTTTGTCGTGGCAGAGCTTGAAAACCAAGCTAAGTATGAATCAGACAGTTTAACTACCCCCGAAGAACTATTAAAAAATTTAGGTGAAATCAAATGAGCAATCGTAAAAAACACCAGCTAATTGAAATCGAATGGCCCACATATGCCCCTTCACAACGTCCTCCAAAATTTAGCTTAGCCACCTTCGAAACCCGTCTCAATAACGTTCAAGAAGCGATGGATAAAAAAGGGCTCTCTCACCTGCTTGTTTATGCAGATCGGGAGCATAGTGCCAATCTAGCCTATTTGACCAACTTTGATCCTCGCTTTGAGGAGGCATTGCTAATCATCAGCCAAGAAAACACACCGCTACTTGTCGTTGGGAATGAGTGTGCAGGATATTTGCCCATCTCCCCACTGCACACAGCAAACAAAATGCGAAACGAGCTTTATCAACCCTTCTCGCTCCTTAATCAGCCTCGAGACAAAAGCAGAACAATCAAAGAAATATTAGCGTCTGAGGGGATTGAAAAACAGAGTCAGGTGGGGTGTATCGGCTGGAAATATATGGAACCGAATGAACAGCCAAACGCGCAATTTGCAATCGAAATTCCGGCTTACATTGTGGACGCCTGCCGTGAGCTTTCCTCTTGGGAACAGGTGACTAATGCTAGTGACATTTTGATGCATCCAGACCACGGTTTGCGCGCCACTTGTACCGTCGAAGAAATTGCCTATTTTGAATATACTAATTTTCTCGCTGCTGAAGGTATGAAAAATCTACTTTTCGGGCTTCGTGAGGGCATAATTGATTTTGAGGCAGCCCAACTGGCCAACTACAACGGTGAGCCGCTTGGTTGCCATCCCACTTTTTCTACAGGCAACAATTGGCAAAACGGGCTGTGTAGCCCTTCTGGGCAAACGATTCAACGTGGGGTGCCACTGTCCACGAATATTAGCTATTGGGGCAGCAACTGCTGTCGATCTGGGTGGATTGCGGAAGGTGCAAAAGATTTACCCGCCGCCGCCCAGGATTATGCAGAAAATTTTGCCGGTGTTTATTTTGAAGTAATGAATGAATGGTTCAAATTGATGCAGGTGGGCACCAACGGCGGGACTATTTCAGACCTCATCGAAGACAATCTTCCTTTTGATAAATTTGGCATCTTTTTGAATCCAGGCCATCTGATTCATTATGATGAGTGGCTAAGCTCCCCCATTTTCCCCAACTCCCCCTATGCGTTGCGATCTGGCATGGTAATGCAGGTTGATGTTATTCCGTTTTCTACGGTTTACGGCTCTACCCGCATGGAGGACACAATTGTTATTGCTGATTCTCAACTGCAGGCACAATTAAAAGAGCAGTTCAGTGATGTTTACGGCCGTTGTATAGCACGACGG
>JBCCFD010000297.1:0-9928 GCA_039029915.1 Chloroflexota bacterium | reverse complement strand
GTAGGATGAATGATTCATACCGTTTCAAGACAGTAAATGGAAAATAGTTTTAAGTGTTCCGAAGTTTCTAAATTGAAAATCCTGTTAGATAAACGCTTTGGAACACCGAAGAAACGAGATTTTTAGCCGCCTTTTTATTCAAAGCTGGAGCTTCGTTTCACTTAAATCAAAATTGTGAATCATCTTTATACATTATGACGAATTTGACGGTCACACTGGCTGATATAACCGAACGGTTGCCGACCGGATACCTGATTTTCGATCGGCAGTTTATGCTAACCGATATAAACCGGTCGGCAGAAAGCTTTCTCGAACAGTTACCTGACGAACCGATAGGCCAGCATATTAGCATCGTTTTAGCGGCATACCCCACACTGCCCGTCTTGTTTCAGCGTTCCCTGCTGGTACAACAAACCTTTGTGGCCGATGTGCAGACGAACGGGCATATGCTTGAAGTGACATACCAGCCAATCTTTGCGAATGATGAAGCCCGAACTTATCGTGGTTCTATTGTGTTTTTACACGATGTGACACAGCGTAAAAATTCTGAACGAACCATTTCGCAATTGGCCATGGAAAAAAATCGTCTCTTGGCGCAGCGGGAGCAACAAAACGGCCGTTTGCGATATCTTTCTGGACGTCTTGTCGATTTGCAAGAGCGAGAGCGCAAACATATAGCACGTGAAATTCATGACGAGACCGGGCAGACTCTCAGTGCGCTTCTGGTTGGCCTCCATCTGCTGAAGGATGAAGCACAACAGGGTGATTTTCAACGCATTGCTCAGCTCAAACAGCAGGTTGATGAAATTATGCTGCGATTGCATCAATTAGCGGTTGAACTGTTGCCACCGAGTCTTGACAAAATTGGGTTTGCGGACAGTCTGAGGCAGCTTGTTGCACAGTTCAGTCAGCGGACGAGCTTGCCGGTCGAATTAAACATTTTTGGCGATGTGGTTACAGATATGACACCAAAAATGGCTTTAGCCCTTTATCGGATTGTGCAAGAGGCGTTAAATAATGTGCTGCGTCATGCATCAGCAACGTCGGCCGAAGTTCTGCTTAAGCGTCATGTCAACACCATCACCCTGAGTATTGAAGATAACGGTTGCGGCTTCGATCCTGCCCACATCGAGGGCAGACGGTTGGGGGTGTTAGGTATGCGAACCCGTATCGAAGAGTTGGGCGGCACATTTCAGCTGGCCAGTGAGATAGGTCACGGTACAACCATAACAATAGAGTGTCCACTAGCAAATAATCAGGACGCCAGCGAGAAATAAGGGGCGAGAAATAAGATGATTTCAGTTGTAATTGCAGACGATCATGGCGTATTGCGGGCAGGACTACGCGCCCTTCTCGAAGCGCATGACGACATCGAGGTACTTGATGAAGTTGCTGACGGCAAAGCCATTTTGCCCTGTATCATGCAACATCGGCCGAATGTCCTGTTACTTGACCTCACCATGCCAAATCTTGAACCGATGCAGATGATTACGGCCGTTGCGCAGGATGTGCCAACGGCTCGCACGCTAGTTTTGTCGGTGCATGAAGATGCGGGAATTGTCAAGCAAGCGCTAGCGGCAGGTGCAAATGGATACATCAACAAGCGTGCCGTTGGTGGCGAGCTCATCTACGCGATTCAGACAGTACACAAAGGCGAGATGTATTTGCATCCATCTCTAACGGCGTCGTTTGTTAGCCATTCAGTTGAAACGCCAGCGCCACCACCTGCCAATCCCACCGATGCAGCGCCGCTCACGCCTCGCGAAGCCGAAGTGATGGCGCTCACCGTGCGCGGGCTCACAAGCAAACAAATGGCTGATCAGCTTGGCCTCAGCAAACGGACTGTTGATGTCCACCGCGCTAACATTAAGCGCAAGCTCAATCTGAACTCACGTTCCGATTGGGTCGTTTACTACGAGCAGCACCTGAGCGACTAGTGGTGCGCCAAACAAATATTGACGGGTAAGTTTGGCGCACCTTCGAGTAGTCCTAGTTATCGTGTTTCCTAGCAAAAGAAGTTTGGTAGACTACTAGTATATTAAGGGGGAAATAGCTGATACATTCATTGTGGCATATCGCCTCAATGTTTCAAGTACAGCACAGGTCTTGACTATATCAGTTACTTGCGCCGTGCTGTATCAGAGGAACCTCATTTATTATGACCAATACCACACTGATATCCGACCTCAACGCTATCGTAGGCAAAGCCAACGTACTTACACAGCCTGCTGAAACCGCTTATTATCGGTCAGGGTTTCGCTCAGGTAGCGGCCAGGCAGCTGCGGTTGTGTTTCCCGCTACCCTGCTTGAACAGTGGCGCGTGCTTCAAACCTGCGTCGCCGCCAACTGTATCATTATTTTACAGGCGGCTAAAACCGGCCTCACCGAAGGCTCCTGCCCTAGCGGCTCCAACTATGATCGGGATGTGGTCGTCATCAACGTCACGCGCATTAAAAAAATTATTTTGCTCGACGGCGGCAAACAGATTCTTGCATTTCCTGGTTCGACCCTGCATGAGCTAGAGCAGCTGCTTAAACCGATCAACCGTGCTCCCCATTCGGTCATTGGCTCGACAACGATTGGTGCAACCATTATCGGCGGGATTGCCAACAATGCGGGCGGCGCTTTGTGTAAACGCGGCTCCTCTTACACCGAGCTGGCGCTCTTTGCCCGCGTCGACATGGATGGCGAATTGCAGTTGGTCAATCATCTCGGTATCAAAAATTTAGGCGAAACGCCAGAGGAGATATTCGCTAACCTAGAGCGGGGCACCATCCCAACGGCCGACCTCGAGGCGTTTGACACACCAGCCTCAGATCGCGGCTACAGCGACCGCATCCGCAATCTTGAAGCTGACGTGCCCAATCGTTACAATGCTGATCCCGCGCGTCTATTTGAGGTCAGCGGCAGTGCGGGCAAAGTGGCCGCATTTGCTGTGCGTGTCGATACGTACCCTGTGCCGAATCGTAAGCAGGTATTCTTTCTGGGCGCCAACGATCCGACCCACTTTGCAACACTACGCCAGCATATTTTGACCAAGTTTCAAGAGTTGCCTGAGATGTGCGAGTACATGAATCGGGGCATTTTTGATACGGCCGAACGGTATGGCAAAGATGTATTCTTGTCCATTAAGCATCTCGGCACCGATAGACTGCCCAAAGCCTATGCGCTAAAAGCGCGTGCTGAAAATCTACTCAACAAGGTGTCGTTTCTGCCGAAGTTCCTGCCCGATCGGTTTCTCTACCATGTGAGTCGGCTTTTTCCGCAACATTTGCCAGCGCGCCTGCTTTCGTACCGAGACCAGTTTGAGTTTTATCTCATTCTGAGCATGAGTGATGACGGCATCGATGAGGCGCGTCGCTATTTGGCGGAGGTGTGGAGCCAAATCGACGGGGTGGGGTATTTTGAGTGTGATGAGGCAGAGCAAGAGGCGGCGCTGCTGCATCGCTTTGCGGCGGCGGGAGCGGCGATCCGTTATCAAACGATCCATCAGCAGCAGACTGAGGAGGTGCTGGCGCTTGATATTGCGCTGCTTGGCAGCGATGATGATTGGATTGAGTCACTGCCTGAGGCAATCAGCGAGCATTTGGAATTGGCTTTGTACTACGGTCATTTTATGTGCCATGTATTTCATCAGGACTATATTTTCAAGCGAGGTACGGATATCGAAGCGATGAAGAAGCTTCTGCTGGCGCGTCTGGATGAGAAGGGGGCAAAGTATCCGGCTGAGCACAATGTAGGGCATCTGTATTCGGCTGAACCGGCTCTGCAGCAATTTTACGAAGCGCTTGATCCGACGAATACGTTCAACCCGGGCATCGGTAATTTGCAGAAAACAGCTACAGCTCGCCGGTAGCTGGTCCACGCTATTGACGTTCGAGTGGTGATTGCTGGTTTGGTGGTAACTGCAAACTAATCTCAGTAAGAGCATCGTCATCTCAAATTCCTCTGAGGATAATTACCTCCCCGTTGCTCGGTGAGTGTGGTTGGGTTGAAGCCGCTGGTTGCCCCGATGGGATTTCGCTTTTTTGGTGGGATACGGCCGTTTCTCCCTAACGCGTGTGTTGTTCTATAGCCGGTCCGTCTTTTTTGATATAGCGAATGATGTTGCTTACGCTGCTAATCAGCTCTGGATTGATTACGATTTGGAACAGATAATAAAGTCATATTTAATGCCATCTTAATATGTATTTATTGCAATATAGCAATATTACTATACAGCAAGGATTATGTATGATCGCGAACTTCAAGTCATGGCGTTGTCTAGTCCGCCGCGGCTTAAAATTTTGCAATTACTTGTTACCCCTGCTGAGCATTTTTCTCATCAAGAATCAGCTGATCCGACTTCGTTTGGTGTCTGTATGAATTTGATTTCAGAGCGCATAGAAGTAAGCCAACCGCTAGCCGCCACATCAACCTATTGCGACAAGCAAAATTTATTACGGTTAGGAAACATAGGCAGTAGTCTTATTGCCTTCGTGATGAGGAAGCCCTCACTGATTTCTATGAATGGATGCGTAAGGAGCTTGCGATTCAATAGGCCGCCACATTATAATTTTGAGGAAGCCATTCCCCTTGTTTTTTCTCGAGTCTAACAAGCAGCAAAAAAAACCAACAGCTATCTTAAAAAATAGTGAAGCATATTTTGCTTTTCCACAATAATATCGCTCTGTCACGTTATTATATGAAAGGTAGATACCAGCGATAGCCCTAAATAGGAGGCAAGTATGTTCCGCTCGCTTTTTTTCAAAGCCTTCCGTTATCCATTTAACGGAAAACGAGACCTTCGCTTGGATTGGTTACGAGGGTTTGCGCTTTTTGTCATGTCTATCAACCATGCAGGGCTAGATTCTTATTTTCATATCGTTACCGGGAATGCTCAATTTTTGATCAATGCTGCAGAAGGGTTTTTCTTTATTTCAGGGTTTACATTAGGGTTTATCTCCATTGGGCGTGAAATAAAATCCACTGTTATACGCACCCTGCGGCGGGCATGGATCGTCTATCTTGCTGTATTAGGACTTGGTTTTGGTTTTGCCGCAGTGGATATGCTTTTTATAGAAGAGCTGGCCCTTTGGGGGGAAGTGGATGACGAAACTTATGGGAGCTTAATCCACTGGGCAACAGGAATTTTTACCATGTTCCGTAGTGCTTATGGGTCTGATATTTTGATTGCCTATGTTGTTTATTTAGGAGTTGCACCGCTGTCGCTTTGGGCTCTATTTGAGAAAAAAAGTTGGCGCGTCTTGGCGGTTGCGTTTTTTGTATACGTCCTCAGTCAGATTTCTAATGAACAGACAAGCCTACCATTTGCTTCATTTCGGCATCTGGCCGCCAATAATCTGATTTTTTTCGGTGGTATGTTGATTGGCTACCGTAAAGAGCGGTTGGCAAACTGGTGGAGGGCGCACAAATTCAACTCTATGGTTGATTTGGTAACGGTTGCGCTTGGGGTTATTTTCCTGCTGGGTTATATCGATGACTATGAATGGTTTCCTTTTGGGCAAGCGCTATTTTTGAATAGCACGATCGAGATTCGGGAATTTTATATGCCACCATTTTCATTGCTAATCGTTTTTTTGTATTTTCGCGTCTTTTTTATTTTGATCACCGTCTTATGGAGGCCATTGAACGCTCTTTTTGGCTGGTTAGTGCTGCCCTTGGGTCAGTCGTCCCTAGAAACCTTTAATCTACACCTAATTGGCATGGCGATACTTTGGGCAACACCGGGAGTAAAAGAAAATGCAAGCCTTGCGATTGGGACGCTGTGGAACGTGTATTATCTTGCTTTGATCTATATTCCTGTCCGAGCAGTGGGGGTGTTGCGAAATAGAGTATGGGAGGGCACCCCCTTGGGTCAGAAACTCTTTCCCCATATTGCTTTGATTCTGACAACCGTTTGTTTATTTGCTTTTGTGGGGATTGGGGCATTAAAGGCTGACCCCGTTTGGGATTGGAATCAATATGCGTATGAGGAGGAAGGGGAAGCAGAGATTGAGGCATTTTGGGAAGAAGCCGAGTCTTTAATGGAAGATTGTGAAGATATGGCAGGATGTGACTTTGCAGCGTTGGAAACGTGGATAGATGATTGTGTTGAGAGGGATTTTGAGTGTAATTGGGAGATGTTGGATGAAATTATGGGTTGGGAAGAGTAAATAGGCATTTTGAATGCGTCACATAACATCACGCGGACGGCTTGTTACCCCCCCTTTTTTGATGTTTCCTAAAACGGCCGTTAAAGAAACCCCCTGCTACTCCTTACTGCCCCATGAACGGATCGTCTCGCAAACAATTTTATTCATTGGGGCTACAGCAGCCGTTGAATGATGAAAACGGACCGTGGCAGCGGCGCCCCATTGTGCCCCCACAAGGAATTCAGCGCGCTCAGCAATTTCCGCATCGGTGGCTTCCATTTCTCCAAGCGTTCGAGAATTCTCGAGCGCTTGCGTATAAGCACTTAATAGCATGTCTCGATAGGATTCTACTTTTTCATAAACGATCTTTCCCACTTGTGGAATATCCAAGACCGTATTGACCATGATGCAGCCTGATTGATTATTAGCCTGAGGGGTAAAGGGGCGGGCGAACCACTCAAAAAAGCGGGCAATGTCCTCAATCCCCCCTTGAGCGATCTTTCCGAACACAAGGGTGGCATTGTTGTGGTATAGGTCTAAAGCCTGCAGAAATAACCCCTCTTTGTCCCCAAAGGTATTGTAGATACTGATCCGCGATAACTCGGTGGCTTCTTCTAAATCTCGAATAGAGGTCGCTTCGTACCCCTTTTTCCAAAAAATAGTCAATGCTCTTCTAATGACCTTGCCTTCGTCAAATCCTCTTGGTCGTGCCATAACTTTTGTCCATAAAATCCAGTGGCCGATCGTGCGACCATGAGCCAATTCTGAAACGCTTGTTATAAAATGGCTTGCATTCTGAAACGATCGGTTTATAATTATTGTATAACGCTCGTTTCAGAATAATTGTATGTCTCTGTTAAAGCGTTGTCAATCTTCGAGTCATGATCTTGCCAGACAAAAGCAACATGACCTAGCAGCAGCCATGTTAACGGCCGTTGAAAAAGCTGCGGCGCGAATTGTGTAAGACGCCAATCTAGAGATTATCTCAATAGAAACATTGGAGAAAAGAATATGAACACTGTTTTAAATCTAACTCAGGATACAAAAGTTGAATTTGCCTTTGGAAAAGTAACTGAAGGAAAAGAACATCAGGTATTTGCAGAATATTTTCCCCTTGTCGTATCAATTATGGCTGAATATGGCCTGCAGCAGTTAGCTACGTTTGTTGTTCTTGCTTCAAATATTGGTGGTGCTAAGCCTACGCAGGGCTCTTTGTCACAATGGCCTGAGGTGAAAGCACATGAGAAGCTAATAGGTGATGAAAGATTTGCCAGACACCGTCCCATTCGAGATGCAGCAATGGATTTACTTTCAGATGGTCACATTTTTGAGTCGACGGACAGCGACATCGAGATTAGCTCCGATGAGGAATATGGATTTATTGTGTCGAGTGAAATTCCTTCTCATCTAAGCCGGCTTATACAGTTAGACCTGGCGGATGGGAGTTTTAATCAAGAATATTCAAATAAATCCTTAGTTTTGTTTCCATGGAGCAGTGATGCTGAAAAACTTTTGGAAAAAAATCATGGAGATTCAACCGTCTTAAAAGTCAAATTTAATTCTCAATAAATAAACGCTCTGAGGCTATGCTTTCCTGTAGCCTCAGAGCGTTTATAGCGTCCTATTTGACCGTGGTCACTAATCGATTGAGAGATTTAAATGATTGAAATAAAAGCCAAGCTTAGGTATACGCCGGCATTTTGCTTGTTGGGTCGCGGTGTTGCAATGGGCTGAAACAGATGGGGGTGCCATAAATTTAAAAGCCGTTACGCTCAATTATGATTAACCCCAGCCCCTGCATGGGACGTACCGTTAATAATTCCGCTGTGTGGTAACAATTATGACCATACATTGCCTGTATCGCTTGATAAGGCATCCCATCCCAAAGTCGTTCATATGGCTTTTCCAATTGAAGAAAATAGACGAAGCGATAATCTCGATCTTTTGTGTCAACTTCGCGCCCTGATGGTTTGGCGTGCAAACAGCCAAAGTACACCATTTATGATAAGGATTTGGAACTAGGCCCGTATCGTTAGTTATCAGGTATGTGCAAAATTTTGTCATAGTCGCCTAACGGCCGTTTCAACCGCGCATAGCGTTGGTTAGAAGTTGAGTTAAGGATAGCCTAGTGTTCCGCCCGACAAGGATTGGCGGATAGCAAGTGGTGGCGGAACCTGAGGGTTTGACAAACAATTTGGATCTATTAGTCTGGCAAAAGAAGTTTTCCAAAACAATAGCTAAGATTGAAACTATTTGCCCAGTTGATTGTTGAACCTGATAATTCAGTTTGGCAGGTCGTTGAGTAGATTAAGTTATCCAAGACTAATCTTCCCTCAATTAAACTACTTTTTTATCCCCAATTCAAATATGAGTTAGGAATAACTAAAGCACAAAGGAGTTAGAAATGCCAAATCACCCCATCAAAAAAGTCGAAGCGTTTGCACTGAAAGTACCTGTCGAGTTTGAATTGCTGGGCAACAACTATCAATCCACATCGTCTATCTGCTTGGTGAAGATCGAAACGGCGGCCGGCGTCTCTGGCTGGGGGATGACGGGTATAACACAAGCAACCGTCATTGAACGTATTATCAATAATGTCGCCAAGGATGTCGTGCTTGGTTGCGACCCACTTGACACAGAGGCGATTTGGGAAAAACTCTATTGGACACTTTCGCCGCGTGGTCAAACCGGCTACGCTAGCCATGCCATCGCTGCTATTGATGTCGCTCTGTGGGATATCAAAGGCAAGATTTTAGGGCAACCGATTTGGAAGTTGCTTGGCGGAGCGCGGGCTAAAGTGCCCGTCTACGCTACATTTGGCCTCGAGATTTTTGATCGGGACCAGTTAGCCGAGGCGGCTAAATTGTGGGTCAGCCAAGGATTCAAGCGGCTAAAAATGAAGGTCGCCACTGGCGCACTGCGCCAGCGGAATTCAACAGCCATCGCGGACGTGATTAAAGAAGATGTTGCCCGTGTTCGGGCTGTGCGTGAGACGATTGAACCAGATGTTGAGTTATATATTGATGCAAACTGTAATCTAGATTTTTACCACGCATCTGAGTTGTGCCAGCATCTCGCCCCGTATAAAATCGCTTTCTTTGAAGAACCGGTTACCCAGAATGATATCCCCCAACTGGTGCAGCTACGTCAGCAAACCTCAATAAAATTGGCCGCTGGGCAAAACGAAGGGCTCGCTTTCCGTTTCCGCGATATGCTTGTTAATCAGGCGGTCGATGTGATTCAACCCAACATCGTCATCACGGGTGGATTCACCCAATGTGCCAAAATTGCCGGTATGGCTGCAGCCTTCAACGTGCCGATATGCAACGGTGGTGCGTGGCCTTTTCACAACATGCATCTGCAAGCTGGCATCTCCAATGGCTGGTTAGTTGAGCAACATTTCACCGCTATCAAATGTTGTGAAGTTATCTACCAGAATTTACCCGAACCCGAAGATGGTTTTTTGACCTTGCCAACCGCCCCTGGCTTAGGGTTTGAACCAGACGAAGATAAGGTTAAATCCCTATCAATTTAACCGAAAGGAAACAGCCAAGAACTCGTTTTCCGGCATCAGTGGTGTTTGATTCAATACTCGCTTGAAGAAATATTGATGACCCAAGCATTGGCCCGCTGAAGCAGAGTAAGTAGCAAACGTGGGCTCAATAAGAAGAGGGCAAGATGATTGACCTGCCAGGTCATCTCAAAACCATCCTCGGTCTCCGAAGCTTCGTTCATCGAAACGTCTGTCTTGGTGACTAGCATCAGAGGCTGTGATTTCTCTATGTTCTTGGTAG
>JBCCFD010000296.1:0-9941 GCA_039029915.1 Chloroflexota bacterium | reverse complement strand
TTAGGCACGCGTCAAATTTTCCGTGGCATGGTTTGGATTGCGGCGGGGGCGGAACTGCTACAGGTTTTAGAGGAGCCGGCTCTATTTGGGGTTTTCAACGGCCGTTTAGACGGCTTTAACGATTTTATTAAAAACAATGTCCTCGATCCCGAAAGTCGAGATCGGGTTAACTTTAGGTCAGCTACGCTTTGGTTAATTGGGCTTGTGGTTATTTTCCAGCTCATTCTTACTAAAACAAAATTTGGGAACCACATTTTTGCCATTGGTGGTAACGATGGTGCAGCTAAAGCACAAGGTGTGCGCAGCAATCGGGTTCGCTTATACTCTTTTATGTTATCAGGGTTACTGGCTGGCTTTGCTGGAATGGTGCAATTTAGCCAGTTTAAAAGCGTACGCGTCGCTGAACAAAGCGGTATTGAACTGACCGCCATTGCTGGTGCTGTTGTCGGTGGAGCGTTGTTAACGGGTGGTTATGGTAGCGTATGGGGAGCTTTGATCGGCGTATTGATTATTAGTGTGCTCCGGTCAGGGGTTATCTTGCTCAACATTCCAATCGTCCCTGCCGATAATTTCCCCGCTGTCGTCGGGTTAACGATTATTGCATCAGTTATTGTTAATAATTATTTGAGAACAAGGTCTACATCTTAGATGTAGTAATTGGTAATTTCCAAAACTGAGGAAAGAAATGTTACAAGAAGTTGCTGATCGAAATGTAGAAGATCCGTTTGCAGACCAACCTGTTATTGTTGACATGCAAAACGTGACTAAGCGATTTGGCACCGTGGAGGCACTTCGCGGCGTTGATTTTAAAGTCCGTAAAGGGGAAGTTCGCGCCTTGATGGGCGATAATGGAGCTGGTAAATCCACCTTGATTAAGGTGCTGACTGGCGTACACACTCCCACCTCTGGGCAGATCGTTTTTGATGGGGAAACGGTGCAAATTAATTCCCCAGCTGACGCTCGTAATTTAGGGATTGAAACGTGCTATCAAGATTTAGCGCTTATTCCACTCATGAGCATCTGGCGCAATTTCTTTTTAGGACGTGAACTGGTTACTGAAATTGGTCCTATCAAATGGCTACAGCGGAACGAAATGGCAAATCAATGCCGGGATTCTTTAAAAGATATAGGGATTCATATTCGTTCGGCAGAGGAAAAAGTGGGCAAAATGTCAGGTGGTGAGCGACAATCTATCGCCATCGGTCGGGCCATTCATTTTGGGGCAAAATTGCTTATTTTGGACGAGCCGACTTCCGCACTCTCCGTTAAAGAAACAGGTAAAGTGCTTTCCTATATTTTGAATGCAAAAGAACGAGGCCTACCGGTTATCTTTATTACCCACAACGTCAATCACATTTACCAAGTATCTGATAGCTACACAATTATCCGGCAGGGGCAAAGTGTTGGTACCTATATGAAAGGTGAGCTGTCTCAACAAGATATTGCTGATTTAATCACCGGGGCACGTGAGAAGTAATCGATAATTAGTAATTTGTAACTGGGTCAGTAAAGGGAAACCTAACGCGTTAAACGTATTGCGTGACGCCTGGCCCCTAATAAATTATGAAAAAAGTTCGAGTTGGTGTTGTGAATACAGGATGGTGGGCAGATGCGATGTATTTGCCAGCCTTGACTGCACATGAGAGCGTGGCAGTAACGGCCGTATGTGGCCGAAACCCCCAAAAAGCTAAAGCATTTTCTCAAAGCTGGTCTATTCCCAACTTTTTTGCCGATTACAGGGCGATGTTGAACAGCGGGCTGTGTGATGCGGTTATTGTGGCTTCAACGACCGACACCCACTATGAAATCACAATGGCGGCGCTAGAAAAAGGTTTGCACGTTTTATGTGAAAAGCCGCTGGCTCGTTCGGTTCAAGAAGCGGAAGAGATGACCGCTTTTGCCAACGCTGAAGGGTTAAAAACGATGGTGCCGTTCACTTATCGATACATGCCTCACAATCGATTTATGAAGCAGTTGATTGAAGATGGCTTTATTGGTCAGCCTTACCATCTCAACATTCGTTATTATCATGACTTTGGTCGAAATGAAGGCTACGGCTGGGGTTGGGATTCAGACCTAGTGGGCGCGGGTGACGTGGCAAACTTGGGTTCTCATCCTATCTACTTAGCCCTTTGGTATTTTGGTGATGTCGAGACCGTCACGGCCGAATTAAATCAAACGATCAGCCGCGGGGAGACGACGCCTTCTGGTGCCCCCATGAAACCTGCCGACGATAATGGGGTGCTGACGCTCCGCTTTAAAAATGGGGCGATGGGCACGATTCACTACTCTTCTCTATCTTACGAAACGACCTCCGCTTTTAAACAACAGCATTACTACGAGTTTCAAGGTTCTAAAGGGACGCTATACCATAAAAACAATTGGTATGACGTGCAGGAGACGATTGGGGCTACAGAAGGTGAGGCATTACGGCCGTTAAATCCACCCGATGACATTTGGGGCGCGGCCAATATTCCCAACAATGTGCATGAATCTTATAAGGTGGTTTTTCGCCAAGATAAGCTGATGGTTGGGGAATTTATTGATGCGATATTGAACGATACGGCCGTAACCCCCTCATTTGCAGATGGTCTGGCCGTGCAGAAAATTATTGAAGCAGCCATTTCAAGTTCTGATCAAGGACGACGTATTAAAATTTAAAAACTCTATTCTGATAATTAGGAAAACAACTAAATGGGTAAAAAATTTAGACTGGGTTTGATCGGCTGTGGCCGGATTGGCATCGTACACGCTGCTGCTGCCCAAGCTGTACCAAGTGCAGAAATCGTGCGAGTTGTAGATGTCTTTGCGGAAGCCGCAGAAAAACTAGGCAAAGAATACGGCGTGCCGTACAGCACGAATCATCATGATATTTTGGATGATCCCGAAATTGACGGCGTGCTCATCTGTTCATCAACAGACACACATGCCCAGTTTATTACCGAATCAGCTGAAGCTGGCAAGCAAATCTTCTGCGAAAAACCAATTCATAATGATATTGCTGAAATTGATAAAGCCTTAACGGCCGTTGAAAAGGCTGGCGTCAAGCTAATGGTCGGCTTCCAGCGTCGTTTTGATCCCAACTTTAAAGCGGCCCAAGAAGCCATTGCCGCTGGAAAAATTGGTGACGTACATATCGTTAAAATCACGAGCCGCGATCCTGCCCCACCCCCTATTTCATACATTAAAGTATCAGGGGGTATTTTTATCGACATGAGCATCCACGATTTTGACATGGCTCGCTTTTTGACAGGGAGTGAAGTTGAAGAAGTGTATGCTGTTGGTGCAGTCCGTATCGACCCCGAGATTGGTGAAGCTGGTGATGTGGATACGGCCGTTATGACACTTAAATTTGAAAATGGGGCTATCGCCATCATCGATAACAGCCGTCAAGCCGTATACGGTTACGATCAACGAATCGAAGTATTTGGCTCAAAGGGGATGGTAGATGTGGATAACAACTTCCCTAACAACCATCGCTTACACACAGCCGACGCCATCTCGAGTGAAAAACCACTTCACTTTTTCTTAGAAAGATATATGGAAGCCTACTCAGCTGAAATTCAAGTGTTTGTTGAGTCAGTTGTCAACGATACAGATGTGCCGGTTAGCGGCATCGATGGCCGTTGGCCTGTCCTTATCGGTGAGGCAGCTTGGAAGTCGGTTCGTGAGAATCGGCCAGTAACGATCGCCGAAATACAGGAAGGGCATTCGGGTAATTCGTAACTAGTAATTGGTAATTAGCGGATAGAAAACGAGCATTTTCCCACCAATTACCAGCTACTAATCACTTAAAAAATAGAGGAAACTATGGCAAAAACAATCCGTTTAACCATGGCACAGGCACTGGTGCGCTACATGGACAATCAATACACTGAGCGTGACGGTGTCCAGCACAAATTCATCAATGGTGTATTTGGCATTTTTGGGCACGGCAACGTGGCCGGAATGGGGCAAGCTCTCCATCAATCACCTAGCATGCCGTATTATCAAACGCGAAACGAACAGGCAATGGTGCATACAGCCGCCGGTTACGCCAAGATGAAGAATCGATTGGCAACGTTAGCGTGCACTACCTCAATTGGTCCCGGCGCCACAAACATGGTTACCGCCGCAGCGGGTGCTACTATCAATCGCCTTCCTGTTTTACTGTTACCCGGTGATATCTTTGCCCGTCGTTCAGCAGGGCCTTTGCTGCAGCAGGTTGAAATGCCATACTCTCAAGATTTGTCAGCCAACGATGTGTTTAAGCCGGTCTCAAGGTATTGGGATCGCTTGAATCGGCCTGAACAATTGATCGCGGCGCTCCCCGCTGCTTTTCGGGTTTTGACGTCCCAAGCGGATACGGGTGCAGTCACGCTTGGCTTGCCTCATGACGTGCAGTCTGAAGCGTTTGATTACCCAGCTAGCCTGTTTGAAAAGAAAATTTGGTACGTAGGACGGCCGTTACCTGATGCAGGCCTCCTCCAACGCGCCGCCGCTCAAATCAAAACCGCAAAACAGCCCGTTATCGTCGCTGGCGGCGGTGTTATCTACAGCGAAGCAACTGAAGCACTCGCCGCCTTCTGTGACGCGACTGGCATCCCAGTTACTGAGACCCAAGCTGGCAAAGGCTCACTTCACTATCAAAACCCACTTTGCCTCGGTGCTATTGGCGTGACGGGCAACAAAGCTGCCAATGAACTAATCCAAGAAGCAGATTTAATCATTGGTATTGGCACTCGCTTCAACGATTTTATGACCGCTTCACAAACTGGCTTTGCCAATCCGGACGTGCAGTTTGTGAATATCAACATCGCCGAAATGGACTCTTTCAAGCAGGGCGCCCTGCCTCTAACTGCAGATGCTCGGGAAACAATCAAAAAACTAACAGAAATGCTAGCTGGCTGGTCTGTCTCAGCTGAATATCGCAATCGAGCCGCCGCCCTCAATCAAGAGTGGGATGACATCGTTACTGGTTACTACAATCAAGAGCTTGAGCCACTTCCGGCCCAAGTTGAAGTCATTGGGGCCATCAACACCTTCTGTGATGATAAGGATGTGATAGTAAATGCGGCTGGGTCTGCCCCTGGCGACCTGCACAAGCTGTGGCGCACCACCGATCCCAAACAGTACCATCTTGAATATGGAAACTCCTGTATGGGATATGAGATTGCGGGTGGCATTGGCGCTAAAATGGCGGACCCAAGTCGTGAAGTGTATGTCATCGTGGGGGATGCATCTTATCTTATGATGCCATCCGAAATTGTGACCTCGGTGCAGGAAGGCATCAAGCTGGTTATTATTTTGATCAACAACCAAGGCTATGCTTCCATTGGTGCCCTGTCGCGTTCAATTGGGGACAACGGTTTTGGCACTCGCTACGCTTTTAAAAACGAGGACGGCACCCATCAAGAAGATGATAAAGGGTATGACGTTAATTTCCTCCCTATCGATTTGGCCACAAATGCCGAAAGTTTAGGGGCGCATACCTTTCGCTGTAAAACAATTAATGATGTTCGTAATGCGCTTCAAGAAGCCAAATCAGTGGATCGGACAGTCTGTATTTATGTTGAAACGGATCGATACGCAGGGGCACCGGGATATACATGGTGGGACGTGCCCATCGCTGAAGTATCCGATAGCGATGATGTGCAAAACGTGTATGAGACGTATGCTGAGGCTGTAAAGCAAGAAAAGCATTTTAATTAGAGCTTAGCGATAAGAGATTGGTGATTGGGGATTTAGTATAAGGCTCTCTATCTCTATCACGTTCTGCTGCTAACTTTTTACTAAAATTAGGACAGTCAATCATGAAACTAAAAAATTATATAAACGGCGCCTGGGTTGACTCTAGCGCTTCTGAATATTTGGATGTCGAGAACCCAGCTACAGGTGAGGTTTTGGCGCAGGTGCCAATACCATCTGGGGCGGATATGGACACGGCCGTAACTCACGCCGAAACTGCCTTCAAAGCGTGGCGACAGGTGCCTGCTGGCGAGCGTATTCAATATCTCTTTAAACTAAAACAAGTTATGGAAGCACACTTTGAAGAGATTGCCCAAACAATTACCAAAGAGTGTGGCAAAACGATCGGTGAGTCGCGTGGCGAAATGATTCGGGCTATCGAAAACGTTGAGGTGGCCTGTGGCATCCCCAAAATGATGCAGGGGGACATCTCCGAAGACATCGCCCGAGGCATCGATGAGCTCATGATTCGTCAGCCTGTGGGGGTTTGTGGCTGTATTGCCCCTTTTAACTTTCCCGGCATGATTACCTTTTGGTTCCTACCATATGCCATTGCCTGTGGAAACGCCTTCATTGTAAAACCTTCTGAAAAGGTGCCGCTAACGATGCAAAAAATCTTTGAGCTGGTTGATGAGCATCTTGATTTACCAGCTGGTGTATTACAAATGGTCCACGGTAGCAAAGCGTCTGTTGATGCCATGCTTGATCATCCAGCGATTCGGGCTATTAGTTTCGTTGGGTCAACGCCTGTGGCACGCTACGTTTATTCTCGTGGGACAGCCAATGGCAAGCGCGTCCAAGCTCAAGGTGGTGCCAAGAATCCTATCATCGTTTTACCTGATGCGGATATGGAAATGACGACCAAAATTGCGGCAGATTCCGCCTTTGGCTGTGCTGGCCAGCGCTGCTTGGCCGCTTCAGTCGCCGTGACGGTAGGTGATGCCCGCAACACGTTTAATGAAGCCATTGCGGATATGGCAACCAACCGTGTTGTTGGGTATGGTCTCAATGATGGCGTGCAAATGGGCACTGTTATTAATCAGGCCAATGTGTCTCGAATTGAGGGGTTAATCCAAAAGGGGGCTGATGAAGGTGCAAGCGTGCTGGTAGACGGCCGTAACGCCAAAATTAGTGGTTATGAAAGCGGTTCATTCGTACGCCCCACCATCCTCGCTGATGTGGATCCGGCTGGGGAAATTGCAAAAACAGAAATATTTGGCCCAGTTTTGAGCCTTATCCACGTGAACACGATTGATGATGCCATCAACTTTGTCAACAGCGGCCAATACGGCAATATGGCCTGTTTGTTCACGACCAGTGGGTTTGCTGCCCGCAAATTCCGTTATGAAGCTCAGGCTGGGAACATTGGCATCAACATTGGTGTTGCTGCACCAATGGCCTACTTCCCATTTAGCGGTTGGAAAGATAGCTTCTTTGGCACGCTGCACGGACAGTCGAGCCACGCTGTTGAGTTCTTTACCCAAACAAAAGTCGTCGTTGAACGCTGGCCAAAAGAGTGGAGCCGGCAATTCTAAATTTAAGAAAAGTGTAAGGAGAAGAGAGTAGAGAAAAGTCGCTTCGTTTCTCTCTTCAGCATGGAGTGAAATGCAATGATTAAAGTAGCTAATGCCCCCTGTTCATGGGGCGTAATCGAAAATACCGAAGGGGATCGCAAGACGTATCTTGACGTGATTAACGAAATGTCTGCCGCTGGTTATGTTGGAACAGAGCTGGGGGATTGGGGATTTATGCCAACAGATCCTAAGATTTTAATTCCACAACTGGAAGAGCGAAGTTTAAAAATGATTGCTTCTTGGGTGTCGGTTCGTTTATATGATGCGGACTATCACGAAGTGGGTATCGAGGCCGCTGTCAGAACGGCCGAATTATTGGCTGCGGTAGGTGGCCAAGATTGCTACATTATTATTGGGGATGATCACAGCACGGTCCCTGTGCGCCACGATAACGCCGGTCGGGTCACGGCCGATTTAATGCTTGATGATGCGGGTTGGGACATCTACACCTCTGGGGCGATGCGGGTTGCCAAAGCCGTGAAGGAAGCCACTGGCTTACGCTCCTTGATTCACCATCATGGCGCAACCTATGTTGAAACCCATCAAGAGATTGAAAAATTCTTGAGCTTAACTGATCCTGACCTGCTTGGTATGGTTTTTGATACGGGGCACTACATGCTGGGGCAAGGGGATCCAGCTGAAGGGATACGCAAGCATGGCAACCGAATTGGGCATGTCCATTTCAAGGATTTCAAGCCAGAGAAAGTGGCCAATGCTGACGAAAACGGCTGGGGGTATCAACAATTAATTGGCCAAGGTGTGTTTCCTGAGCTGGGGCAAGGGGTTGTGGACTTTACGGCCGTGTATCAAGCGCTTCAAGATATCAACTACGACGGTTGGATCGTTGTGGAGCAGGATGTGCTGCCTGGTATGGGTGCTCCATTTGAAAGTGCCAAGCGTAACAGAGACTATTTACGATCTATTGGATTGTAATTCAGTGGTTAGCGGTTAGTGGTTAGTAGTTAGTTGTCAGAAAAAACTACTCGCTATTCACTCTCTGCTAACCACTATAAAAACGGAGTTTGAGATGAAAACAATAAACGTCGGTGTCATTGGTATGGGGTGGATGGGAACCGTCCATTCTCGTTCATATTCATCAATACAAGACCGATTTTTTGACAGCGGTATACGTCCTCGATTGGTGATGTGTGCAGACAATGTAGAAAGCCGCCTAGAAGAGGCCCAATCTCGCTTTGGCTTTGAACAGACTTCCACCGATTGGATGGACGTTATTAATCATCCTGAAATCGAAGCAGTCAATATCACCTCCCCTAACTTTTTGCATCGAGAAATGACACTAGCGGCGATTGCAGCGGGCAAGCACGTGATGTGTGAAAAACCGATTGGGGTTTTGCCTGAGGACGTAGCGGCCTGCTACCGTGCGGCTGAAGAAGCTGGTTTGATGACGTTTACGGGCCTTAACTATCGTTGGGTTCCCCTTGTTCAATATGCGAAAAATCTAATCGATAGCGGTGAGCTGGGTGAAATCACAAACTATTACGGCCGTTTCTTTGCCATGTATGCGTCTGATCCTTTAGGGATGCTCAATTGGCGCTTTTTAAAAGAACAGGCGGGCACAGGAGCCTTGGGTGATCTAATGCCCCATGCGGCCGACATGGCTCAGTTTTTGGTAGGCCCTATTCAACGTGTCACGAGCACGAAACAAACCGTTGTGACGGAACGGCCGTTGCCTGTGCCCGGTCGCGGCACCCATTTTTCTAAAGGGCACCCAGAAGATCCAACCGGCGAGGTTACCAACGAAGATTATGTGGGGGCAATGGTTGAATTTGACAACGGCGCCCGGGGCACCCTAGAAATCAGCCGCGCCATCTTTGGCCCCAAGGTTGAAAACCGTTTTGAAATTTATGGCACCAAAGGGGCCATCAAGTGGAATTTTGAAACGATGGACGAGATGGAAATCTACATGCCGGACAGCACAATCGCTCATGATGGGTATGTGCGCATCTTAGCATCGCCAGAGCTTCCTTTTTACTCACGATTCCAGCCTGGTCCGGGCAACAACATGAGTTATGATGATTTAAAAGTTATCGAAGCCCATCACTTCTTGAAATCCATCGCGGAAGGCCAGCAGCTTGAACCTAGTTTTAAATCTGCCTACCAGTTTGCTCAAGTGCACGATGCCATGATGCGTTCATGGGACAGTGGCGCGTGGGAAGACGTGCGAGAACTCTAGCTCTAGGTCTAAAGATTAGGACTTACGCAAATAGCGGTCCCTGAGCCTGTCGAAGTGACTTTCTTAACCCTTCGACGGGCTTAGGGTGCGTAAGTCCTGAGATAAAAGGAGAATGACACAATGTTTGATCTCATCACAATTGGCCGCTCAAACATGGATCTGTTCTCAATGCAGATTGGGGCAGAGTTTGTTGACACAGAATCTTTTGCGACCCAGGTAGGCGGTAGTCCAACGAATATCGCGATTGGCACTGCCCAGCTGGGTTTAAAATCAGCTGCATTAACGGCCGTTGGTAACGATCTCGTGGGTGACTTCATTCTTAAATATTTAGAGAAAAAAGGGGTCAACACCTCACTCATTCCCCGCAAACCGGGACTGAGCAGTTTAGCTTTACTGGGCGTCAAGCCGCCAAGCGAGTTCCCTCTTCTATTCTATCGTGAAAATCC
>JBCCFD010000295.1:0-9948 GCA_039029915.1 Chloroflexota bacterium | reverse complement strand
TCTTCACCCCGTAGAGACCAGAAAAATTCAATAAGATCAAAATCACGCAAGAAAATTTATCAGATAATCATAGAGAAATAACAAGCCTTTTTTCAATATTTTCTGCAGGTCGCAAATCCTAAAATCAAATGACACTTCAAGAATTTGCTCAAAAAATCAGCCATCATTTTAATTTAAATGAATTAAAAACTATTTGCTTCAATTTAAATATTCCATATGAAGAATTAGCTGGTGACACATTAAGTATAAAAGTTCAGGAGTTAATTTTATTTTGCAAAAGGGCAAATTTACTAAACTTGTTACTTTATCAATGCAGGCAACTCCGCCCGAAGCAATCATGGCCAGACTTAACTGATACAGCTCTTGAGACTAATTTATTTGAGAATTTACCTAAAGATTCATCACCTAGAGGAAAAACGACGACAACAGCGATAACAGCGGGTGTTATGATTTTTTTCTTTGTCATTGGGGCAGTTGGGGATGTTTTTGGTGCATGGGATGGAGTCAAGTCAATTGCCCAAAACTTATTTATAGAATCAACATTACCAATTAGCACAGCACCAGATTCCTCTGATATTAGCATTCAACCAACAAGTTCTGAAAATTATAGTGGCACAAATGATACAAATAGCCTTGTTGGAACGACCAACACAAGAAAAATGGATAATATGCCTCAAGTGTTTGTGCCAGCTGGCGACTTTACTATGGGAACGAATAATCCTGACTGGCCATTTGATGATCCTGAACGCCCAGAACATATAGTTAGTTTAGAAAATTATTGGATAGATAGTCACGAAATTAATGTATCCCGCTTTGTTGAGTTTTTGAACCAAAACGGAAATAAAATTGAAGGCGATGTAAATTGGCTGAATATTGATAAAATGCAATATATTTCTCAATTGAGCGATGGTCAATATACATTCAATCCCGATTTTGGAAACCTCCCAATTACCCATGTTTCATGGTTTGGGGCTAAGGCATATTGTGAATGGGCAGGAGGTCGCTTACCAACCGAAGCCGAATGGGAATATGCAGCGCGTGGGCAAAATAAAGTGGTTTTTCCATGGGGAGATGTATTTGTGGGAGAATTTGTAAATTTCTGTGATTTAAATTGCCCAGCCGAAGATTATCGAGATGAACTTATTGATGATGGTTACAGCATGCTGGCACCCGTTCAAACCTACGAAGCCTCAAAAACATGGATCGGAGCATTCAATATGGCTGGCAATGTGAGCGAATGGATCAATGATCGTTATTCTGAATCGTATTATTCAATTTCGCCTGTCGAAAACCCCCAAGGCCCTAATGTAGGCGCACAGCGGGTAGTAAGAGGTGGCAGCTGGCAAAGTTTTTGGGGGCATACAAGAATTACCCATCGCAATTTTATTTCACCATCATTTCGTGGGGATGCGTTAGGATTTCGTTGTGTAGATGATATACCAATTGATGATTAACTATCAGTGATATTTGGCCCCTCTGTATTATCATATCATTGAAACTCAAGTAGGGATAAGTGAGCTTGTTCAGCTTTTACATCGGCTTGGCGTTTTATTTGTGGGACTCCACAGCTCATTCGAGAGATTATGTCCTATCTATTTTTCTTAGCAGCTATTTTGGCTTTTTTCTGCCTCATCAGGTTATATTCCAATCCTAGCAAAATCACTGAAATATTTTATTTTGTGCTTTTACTCCTAAGTAATTTAATTATTTTTCTCACTTTTAGTGTACTGCGAGAAGTTTGGCGACATGATGCCTACATGATTGAGGAAGTTTTAGCATTGCAACTGCCTCCTTGGCAGGAAAAAAGCTATCTATTCTGGGAATCAATCTTTGATTTAACAACCCCACAACTAACTGATGATCTCTTTGGTTTTTATATGATTTTGCCTTTAATTGTAATTGCTGTATTGCAGCGATGGCGACAAGAAGAAGGGTCTTTCTTTTATTCAATGGCAAACTTAGTAATGACTTTAGGCCTCATCGTCAACCCTTTTCAAACTTACAGCCCACTAGAGGATGCTGTGACAACGAACATTATATTTGGGCTATATCTACTCAACATCTTTGCCCAAGTCGTTTGGGCATGCACAATGAATAGAGCAGAGCAACAAGGCGTTACTTATCAATTAGGTGAAACGAAGTTCCTGCTTTAAATAAAACGACGGCTGCAATCTTCGTTTCCTCGAGGTTCCGAAGCTTTTAACCAACAAGGTTTTCAATTTAGAAACTTCGGACCACTTAAGTTCATCATATTTTTAATGACCTGAAAATAAACTTTTAGATGTACGTCATGACAAAGCTGGTAAAATTTTCATTCACGGAGTAAGGAGGGGCACAATGTCCGAGTCTGAAAATATGAATCAATCAGGTCGAACGGGTCGGGTGAAGAGAAGTCGGCGTAAAAGAACCGCACCTTCTCTTGAAACAACACCTTCACCTGCCCGCGCTGGAACGGAAGGTGGGCATCTACGGCCGTTAACTCACCAACAGCTCACAGAAATCAATACGGCCGTTCGGCACGTTCTTGAGCATGTTGGATTTTCAGAAGCCCCCCCCATTATGGTTGAAACAGTATTAGCTGGCGGAGGGAAGCTATTGGAAAACGGCCGTTTATCCTTCCCCGAGTCACTCCTCGAGCAATTTCTAGCCAACGCCAAAAGAGGCTTTACCCTTCACGGTCAACGGTCACAGTTCGACATTCACATGAGTGGCAAAAAGGTGCATATGGGCACGGGGGGTGCGGCGCCACAGGTTGTTGATTTAGAATCGGAGCAATATCGTGATTCCACCCTGCTTGATCTCTACAGCGCCGCTCGCCTCACTGATGCTTTAGACCATATTCATTTTTTCAGCCGGTCGCTGGTGGCGCGCGACATGCCTAATCCCCTTTTGCTTGATATCAACACCGCCTACGCTTCTTTAGTTGGGACGCAGAAACACGTATGTACCAGCATCACTCTACCCAACCATGTCAAACCACTCTCAGAAATGTTTTACATGATAGCGGGGTCAAAGGAGGCGTTTGAAAAACGGCCGTTTATCTCCCTAAATATCAACCATGTGGTACCCCCACTTCGTTTCCACGCTGAGTCCTGCGAGGTGATGGCTGAAGCCGTTAAGCGAGGCATTCCTGTTCACTGCAACGTCTTTAGTCAGGTCGGGGCATCCTGCCCCGTCACCCTTGCGGGGTCCATTGTGCAAAATACGGCTGAATCTTTAGCAGGGATGATTTTTGCTTGGCTGATCAATCCAAACGCGAAAGCAATAATGGGCGTGCGGCCGATGCTCACAGATCTGCGCACGGGTGGTTTTAGCGGCGGTAGTGGTGAACAGGCCATCATCATGGCGGCAACAGCGCAGGTCGCCCAATTTTACGATTTGCCAAACAGCTGTATCGCGGGCGCCACGGACAGCAAGCTTGCCGATGCCCAAAGCGGCTACGAAAAAAGCATGACCGTTTCTTTAGCTGCTCAAGCTGGCTCTAATCTCATTACGCAGGCGGCAGGCATGCACGCTGGGCTTATGGGAGTAGCGCTAGAAAGCTATGTCATTGATAATGAAATGCTGGGGGGTATTATGCGCTCAATCAATCCAATTGAGGTCAATGAAACTACGCTGGCTACCCAAATGATTGCTGAGGTTGTCAATGGAGAAGGCCATTTTCTTGGCCATCCTGAAACCTACAATCGAATGCAAACTGATTTTCTCTATCCGGAAATCGCCGACCGCCGTTCACCCCAAGAGTGGGAAACGGCTGGTCAAAAAGATATTCGTGAAATCGCCAAGGAGAAAACCAAACATTTGCTTGCTACCCACTACCCTAACCACATCTCAGCGGAAGTTGACCAAATGATTCGGGAACGTTTTGATATTCGGCTAACGCGTGAGCAAATGAGGCGGGTAGAGTGATTGAGTGTAGGCGTGATAGGGTGAAGATGAAGAGGGCGCGGCTGAAAAGCCAAAAGGATAATCAATGAAAATTATGATCTTTGGTACCGGCGCAATGGGTTCCATATACGCCGGATTGTTTGCAGATGCCGGGCATGAAGTTTGGGCGGTCGACGTTTGGGAAGCTCATCTAACAGCCATGGGTGAAAATGGGTTACGCGTTGAGGGAGCAAGCGGCGATCGCACTGTCACAAATATTCACCCAACGTCAAATGCGGCTGACGCTGGAACTTGTGACCTGTACATCATTGCCACAAAAGCATCTGGTGTTGAAGCCGGTGCGAAAGCGATTGCTCCACGGCTTGGACCTCATTCTCTTGTCGTACCGATTCAAAACGGACTCGGTGCAGGCGAGCGAATTGCGCAATATATGCCGGTCACAAATGTCTTGTTGGGGGTCGCCTCGGGCTTCGGGGCCTCCATGAAGGAACCCGGGCATGCCCATCACAATGCAATGAACCTGATTCGCCTAGGGGAGATGCAGGGGGGAATGAGTGAACGGCTGCAAGAAATAACGGCCGTTTGGCAAGATGCTGGATTTTCAGCCAAGGCGTTTGAAGATATCAACCAGCTCATCTGGGAAAAGTATCTTTGCAACATCGCAACGGCAGGGCCGTGTACTGTTTTTGACTGCACGCTGGGTGAGCTTCAGACTCATCCCGCGCATTGGCCAATTGCGCTTGGCTGTGCTGTTGAAGCGTATACGCTAGGCCAAGCGATGAATATTAACTTTTCTTTTGATGATCCAATCGCTTATGTTACCGAATTTGTCGAACGCATGCCCCACGCCAAGCCGTCTATGCTGCAAGATCATTATGCCCAGCGTCATTCAGAAATTGATGCCATCAACGGTATGGCGGTTACGCTTGGTAAACGGCTAAATATCCCAACGCCATACAATGATGTTATTACGGCCGTTGTTCGCCAGCGGGAAGAAAGCTTCTAGGAATTATCATGAAAATTGCAACATTTATTGAAGAGAACACGATCAAATATGGGGTGGTGCATGGCGAAGAAATAACAGCCGTTCGACCTTCATTTCTAGAAAAGCACCCATCGGTCAAGGATGTACTGACGGCCGATGCGCTTGATGAACTAAAAAATGAAGTCCAGACAAGTAGAATCAAAATCCCACTTACTTCAGTGCAGCTTTTACCGCCCGTCCATAATCCAAGCCGCATTTTTTGCGTCGGCATCAACTATCCCAAGAGATACCCTATCAACAATACACCAATGCCCCCACCAGAAAATATTATCCTATTTGCCAAGCTGGATGGGACGCTCGTTGGGCACAACACACCGCTGGAAATGCCCAAGGGGGAAGCAGCAAAGACTTTTGACTATGAGGGTGAGATTGTAGTGGTAATTGGCAAAAACGGCCGTTTTATCCCTGAAAGCGACACCATGAACTACGTCGCAGGCTACACCATCATGAACGATGGCTCCGTGCGCGGCTGGCAAAAACACAGCGTTCACGCAGGCAAAAACTTTGCCAATTCTGGCAGCTGCGGCCCGTGGCTAGTCACTGCCGATAAAATCAACGATCCCTTTGAAATGACGCTTAAAACGAGGCTAAACGGCGAGGAAGTTCAAAATACCATAGCAAAGAACATGGTTTTTCAGATACCAGCGCTCATCGCCTACCTATCCCACACTATCGATTTACGCCCCGGTGACCTCATCGCTACGGGGTCGCCCGAAGGCTCAGGGGGCAGTCGTCAGCCGCAAAGGTTTTTACAGGTTGGAGATGAACTAGAAATTGAAGTTTCCGGGGTGGGCATTTTGAAAAACAAAGTTCAAGAATCTTGAGAAAAAAATAGGGTCAAGGCATATGCCTTGACCCTACATCTATCAGCTACACTGGTGAAGAAGATAAATGATTAATTATTGATTTTTGTCCACCAATGCTTGTTATTCACTTCTGTGATGACCAGCAGTTCACACTGTTCGGTCGTATCAAAGCCAACACCACCGTGACAAATATCAAAGTCATCACCACCATTAAGCGTATCATCACCGCTGTTGCCAATGAGTTCATCATCACCGGCCCCACCGTTGATGATGTCGTCGCCATCTTGGCCACCGAGATAATCATTGCCGTTACCACCGTCAATGATATCCATACCAAAGCCACCAAACACAGTATCTTTGCCATCGCCAGCGTCTAGGATGTCATCACCAGAATTACCGTTTAGATAGTCATTATCTTCGCCACCAAACAGCTGGTCGTTGCCAGTCTGACCTACAATTTTGTCATTACCAGCATTACCAAAGGCAATATCATCACCGCCACCGGTGTTGATTTGGTCATTTCCATCACCACCAACGATACAGTCATTGCCGTTGCGGCCAAAGATGCGGTCATTTCCACCGAGACCGAAGATGACATCATCTCCATTGGTGCCAAAGATGCGATCGTGTGACTCAGTCCCATAGATAACGTTGACACCCGGAGCATTTGGGTCACAGGTCAATTCATCGGGAACCTCAACGACCGTCACGGTGACTGTCGCTGTATCTTGACCCTCATTCCCATCCTCAATGGTGTAGGTAAAGCTATCTTCACCAACAAACTCATCTTCTGGCGTGTAGGTGACGGTATTATCTTCATTGATAACGGCCGTTCCATTAGCTGGGTCACTAACTGCCACAACTGACAACCCGTCTTCATCTGGGTCTGAATCATTTTCGAGGACGTCAATGATAGCGGCCGTATTTTCATCTGTCGTTGCTTCATCATCTACCGCGATCGGGTCACTATTTGGCGGCACAATTGAAAGCGTTGTGCTGGCAACTGCTGGCAGATAGCGTGAATCTTCAAGCGACAGGGTGCCATCAGGTAATGGAATATCACCGCTGAAGTAAACATCAACTGTGTAATTGCCAGCGGGCAAATCAACCACACCGAGTGAAACTTCACCCACATAATCTGTAATAAGGGAAACGGCCGTTTCGCCATTCGTGCCAGAAATAATGAAGATGAGCGTTTTTTCAAGCAGAGGCCGATTTAAAGAATCGGTCAGAGTAGCAACAATGCCGCTATCCTCACCTGGTAGGACAACTGCTGGGTCAGGATCAAGGGCCAGGGCGATAACAGTTTCTTCTTTGTCAATCGTGAATGCCGCTTCGGCTGAGGCTGGCAAGAAGTCTGCATCACCACCAAATGTGGCTTTGATGGCTGTATCGCCAGGTGTCCCTAACAGCGGGATTGAGACCGTAACACGGCCGTTTGTGTCCGTTAGCGCTTGGCGCGTTTGACCATCTAGGCTAATGCTGACGACCTTGTTATCGACAGCGGAGCCGTTGCTGGTTAATTCAGCCGTGACGTCAATTTCACCGCCAAAGTCACCGTCAGCGGGGGCTGAGATGATGGCCAATTCCGTATTAGCCGCTGTTGGGTCCGCTGTTGGGTCTGGATCATTATCAGGTGTGTAGTAGAAACCACCATTGGCAGCCAGTGAAACGCCGCCCACACCGTTTACAGCCTGTACAATGTAGCGCATATTGCTTGGCGTGTTGCCATCAAGGAGCAGGCTTCCGGTCCACAACAGTGAATTATTCGCGTCTTGAACCAAATCAATCGATTGCCATAAGCCGTTAAATGAACCATCGCTACTAGTGTAAGTAACCCATACCTCTTGGAGTCCGGCTGATGGGTCACCCTGAACCACGACTTCAAAGTTCACAAAACCACCGTCAGATTGAGCTGAGATGCTGACAATTGAAGGTGGGTTTGCTAGGGCAGGTACATTTTCACCAAAGGTACCAATATTGTCGCTGTAGAAGAGGCGGAACGACATGTCGTCATATTGACGCCAAATCCCTGACGTGCTCAATGGGCCATCCGAAACGTACTGTGCCGGTGTTACGATTAAGTTTGTAGCACCACCGGCGGCATCTGTGAGAGCGCCAATATAGTTTGCGTCATACGGTTTAACTGGGAAGAACGCTTCTGCCAAGAAAGGGGCATGGACGCTGCGCAGCTCAGTTGTAGCGGCCCCGGTTAATGGGACAAGCCCTGCTGTGTCAACATATTCACCGCCTCGGAATCCAATGCCTCTTAAGACCGTATCTTCCATCCCTACATTTTGAATGAAGAGCGGCAGAACTGGCTCAGATGTATTAGCAACAACCCCATTTTTACCTTCAAAGTGGGTTGTCGTGATGATGTTTTCGGAGTTTGTTGCGTCAGTTAGATCGGTTTCAACTTCTGACAGTGTAAATGGAAGTGTCACGTCTGCATATTCAAGCCCTAAGGTTAGCCCAGGGTTAGTGGCATAGGGTGTTGTGCTGCCAACCATTGAATCATTGCTTAAGTCTGGGTCACGCCCTTCTGGCATGTCAATGCTCATCATTGGGAAGCCGTAGAGGGTGACTTCTAGCAGTGATTTTTCATGTAACGGCCGTAATTCAGGCGTATTGGCTAAATAAACATTTTTCGCTTCAACCAGAGCCTTACCAATCGACACTGGGCCCGAGCCAGCACGTAGCTGCAGAGCGAAATCACGATACAAACGTTCGTTATATTCAATAAACTCAGTATCACCATACTGATAGCCTGTACCAGCAATCAGGGTTGATCCTTTTTGAGCAAATGCCTGTGCCCAATCCGGCTCAACCGTTATGTTTGGAATACCGTGTTCGTTAACTGTGTTATACCCAGAGTGGCAACCGGTGCTAAAGACCAGTGTGTTGGTCAAATCAACGGTTGAATCCGCTAGTTCAGAGGCCAACATGCGGGTTGAATAATCAGCCGCAAGCGCGCTAAAGGCGCTAAAGTGACCGGCCAAATAAACCACATCGTGGCGCTGCGTGAGGAATTCACTTCGTAAATCATCAGCCGTCCACAATTCTGGATTATCTGTATCCATCGGCGACACAGATTGTGGTGTAATCAAAGTATTCGCCGCATTGCCAATACCTCGTTCAAGCTCAACTTGAACAGCTTCAGCGGCGTCTTCCAAGAAATCATACCCAGTGATGAATGAGCTTTGAGGCGTTGGCATAATACCGTTGGTCGCTTCAAAAGCAGCAATCATGTTGAGGACATCCGTTGGCGTTTCTACCAAACGACCCACAGCGAGTTCTGGCAATACCAAGGTGTCGCTGCGAAGCGACAGCTCAACTTTTGAACCGTAGCGATCTTGTCCCAACACGTATCCCAAGCGTAAGCTAGCTTGTGAAGCGGTGTCATCAGCCACTGGTGGAACGTAGTTGCTTTCGTTAGCCAAAAGCGCCTGATCAGGATGACGATAGAATGGAATCACGTTGTCATTCCCAATCACAACCACATATTCAAGCGGGTTAATTTCCCAGAAGCTATCGATGATCGACTTGATATCATCCGCGAGGACATTCTTGGCGTGAGGGCAATCAAAGGCGGCATCGGCTAAAGCATTCGCATCAACAATGCGCGGGTCTTGATCCAGTTCAACAACCACACCCTGCACGTCAGCCCGATTTGCAAACGCTTCAATGGCCGCCTGTAAATCAGCTTTCTCTTGGTCGGTACCAGACATTCTGGTGATATCTGTCAAAATAATGGTGCGGTAGCCATTTGCAGTAACTGGGGTACCAAACGGCACGCTAGATGGGACAAACCCAGCACATCCACCAGCTTGAACGGCAACATCTAAAGTAAAGTCTTCATTTGGAGCAAAGGCACCGTAGCGACCGCGAACCCGAATATAGAAGTCACCGCTGTTGCTCCAGCTACGTACGCTGATGCTTTCGTTGGCGGTGCTTTCCAAAGCTGACACCCCGATCAGGCTGCGCAATTGGGCACTGCTGTAAATCGACGGGTCTGGACTGAAGATGTCTGGACTAAAGATGTCTGGACTGAAGATGTCTGGACTGAAGATGTCTGGACTAAAGATGTCTGGACTAAAGATGTCTGGACTGAAGATGTCTGGACTGAAGATGTCTGGACTGAAGATGTCTGGACTGAAGATGTCTGGACTGAAGATGTCTGGACTGAAGATGTCTGGACTGAAGATGTCT